>JAJQET010000071.1 GCA_021201515.1 Clostridiales bacterium
CGTCCCGGTCAGCACGACGGTCATGCCGGCGAAGCGGGGGCCCACCGGGGCCGCGGTGCGGGCGAAATTCACCCCCGCGTTACGGAGGGTTTCAATCAAATGCCGAGACTGGGGGTCGGCGAACCAGTCCACCAAAAATCGGGCGGTGACCGCCCCGATGTCCGGCACCGCCGTCAGCTCCTCCTCCGAAGCCTGCATCAGTGCGTCCAGGCTCCGGAACGTTCGGGCCAACGTCTGGGCCGCCTTGGTCCCCACCTGACGGATGCCGAAGGCGCAAATCAGCCTGCTGACGTCCTGATGCTTAGACCGCTCGATGGCGGCAATCAGGTTTTCCGCCGACTTCTTCCCCATGCGGTCCAGCCCGGCCACGTCCTCCGCCTTCAGGGCGTACAGGTCGCCGGGGGTGGACACCAGCCCCGCGTCGATGAGGGACTGAACCACGGCGGGGCCCAGGTGCTCAATGTCCATGGCGTCCCGGCTGGCGAAGTGTACCAGGGTGCGGAGCAACTGGGCGGGGCATTCGATGCCGGTGCAGCGGAGGGCCACCCCGTCCTCGTCCCGCACCACCGGCGCACCGCAGACGGGGCACCGCTCCGGCATATGGTAGGGAACACTCTCCGCCGGGCGCTTGTCCCTGTCCACCGCCACCACCTGGGGAATGATTTCCCCCGCCTTCTGTACGATGACGGTGTCCCCGATGCGGATGTCCTTTTCCGTAATGAAGTCCTGATTGTGCAGGGTGGCGTTGGTCACCGTTGTCCCGGCCAGGCGCACCGGCTCCACCACCGCCTTGGGGGTCAGCACCCCGGTGCGGCCCACCTGCACCACGATGTCCACCACTCTGGTGGGCTTCTGCTCCGGGGGATACTTCCAGGCCACCGCCCACCGGGGGAATTTTGCGGTGGAACCTAACGCTTCCCGCTCTGTCAGGCGGTTTAGCTTTACAACCGCGCCGTCGATTTCATAGGGGTACTGCTCCCGGTTCTCCCCCATGGCGTCGATGGCAGACTGCACCTCGGCCGGGTCGGAGAGTACAGGGTGGGGGATGACCCGGAATTTCAGCGTCTCCAGCCAGTCCAGGGCGGCGGAATCCGTCTCAAAGGCTTCCCCGTCGGTGAGCTGGATGTTGAAGATGATGCAGTCCAGCCTCCGCTGGGCCGCGATTTTGGGGTCCAGCTGGCGGAGGGAACCCGCCGCCGCGTTCCGGGGGTTGGCAAAGAGGGGCTCCCCGTTCAGCTCCCGCTGGTCGTTCAGCCGGGCGAAGGTCTTGCGGGACATATAGCACTCCCCCCGCACGATGAGCAGGTGAGGGGCGTTCTCCAGCTTTAAGGGGATGGAGCGGACGGTTTTCAGGTTTTCCGTCACGTCCTCCCCCACTGCGCCGTCTCCACGGGTGGCACCGCGAATCAGGACGCCGTCCTCATACTCCAGGGCCACGGAGAGGCCGTCCACCTTTGGCTCCACCACATAGTCCGGCGCCGCCATGGCCTCCTGCATCCGTTTTTCAAAGGCCTCCAGCTCCTGGGCCTCAAACACGTCCTGGAGGGATTGCAGCGGCACCTCGTGGCGGACGCTCTGGAATTGCTCCAAAACTGCGCCCCCCACCCGCTTCGTGGGGGAATCCGGAGCGTCGTACTCCGGATGGGCCGCCTCCAGCGTCTCCAGCTCCCGCAGCATCCGGTCATACTCGTAGTCCGGCACCGTGGGGGCGTCCAGCACATAATACTGATAATTCCACTCATTCAGCGTATCCCGCAGCTGCATGATTTGTTCCTTGATTTCCATAGCTCTCCTCATTCCTCCGCAAGGCTGTCTGACGCGCTGTGGGTGCTGGAGACGGAGACGTATTCCTGGGGGACATCCCCCAGCAGGATCGTTTCCGCCACAGGCAAAACGCTCTCCACCGTCAGGGTATAGGTGCCCCCCGGCAGCAGCAAAATCACCTCCGCCGACAGCAGCAGATTCACACTGTAAATGGTCTGATTGATGCCCGCATCCTGAAAGGCGCTGTCAAACGCCGCCGTCACATGGCCCACGTCCAGCACCTCCACCTGCACATTAGGGCCCAGGCCGGAAAAGAGCGGGAAGTCCAGGGCCGTTCCCAGAGGGATCTCCACCGTTTCCCGCTCCAGATCACTGAGGTCCTCCGTCAGCCGGGTGGCCAGGGCCGCGCCCAGCCGGTTCAAAATGTCGGTGTCCACGGACACGGCGGCAATGCTCCCGTCAGACGCATAGTAGAGCTGCAGCGCATCGGACAGGGACACGCCGGCTTCCTCCTCCAGCGTTTCCCACACCTCTGCCGTTTTGACCGTGAGGCGATTTTGCAGCTCGGAGGAGGCCACCGCAATCATGGCCGGCCGCATCCGCGCATCCGTCACCAGGGCCACCGCTCCGCACAGGCCCAGGAGCAGCCCAAGCAGCAGGAGGAGCCTCCCCCTTCTGCGGGATGCCCTCGCCCTGCGTATGTTCTTCCGTCGGCGCATACCACCACCTCTAAGGGCAGGATAGTCGCGCCCGGACGATTTTATGATTCCTTCAGCAGCTCCTCCGCCGCCAGCATCAGGCCGGTTTTCCCTGACTCGTAGGTCAGTCCCCCTTGCAGGTAGACCGTATAGGGCGGGCGCATGGGCGCGTCGGCGGACAGCTCGATGGAGGCCCCCTGAATAAAGGCCCCCGCGGCCATAATCACCTGATCCTCATAGCCGGGCATATCCCAGGGCAGCGGGGTCACATAGCTGTCCACCGGGGAGCCGGACTGGATGCCCTTGCAGAACTTCACCACCGCCTCCGGCCGGTTCAGGGAAATCATCTGAATGATATCGTGCCGGGTCTCATTGGAGCGTGGCTCCGTCTCATAGCCCATCAGCTCCATCAGCCTGGCCCCAAAGACGGCGGTTTTCACCGCCTGGGCCACGGTGTGGGGGGCCAAGAACAGGCCCTGATAGAGCTGGCGGTTGTAACCCAGGGTCGCGCCGCACTCCCGCCCAATGCCGGGCACCGTCAGCCGCATGGCGGCGGCCTCCACCAGATCGTGACGGCCTG
>JAJQET010000262.1 GCA_021201515.1 Clostridiales bacterium
CGGGCGGCCAAGGGCCGCCCCTACAAAAAAGCAAAGATTTAGGATTCACGCTGTACTAGCCACTGGCCACTACTCCCCCTGAAAGGAGCGCTATGGAAACCATCCTGTCCTCCGGCCTGGAGGCTCTGGGCCTGCCCACAGACGGGGCAGCCGCTCTGGCCCGGTACGGCCGGCTGCTGCAAGCCCAAAATCAGGTGATGAACCTGACCGCCATCACCGAGCCGGAGCAGATCGCCCGGCTGCACATGCTGGACTGCGCCGCCCTGGCCGCCCACGTCCCCCTGTCCGGGGCGAAGGTGCTGGACGTGGGTTCCGGCGCGGGGTTCCCCGGCATGGTGTTGAAAATTATCGTCCCCGACTGCCAGATAACCCTGCTGGACGCATTGGAGAAGCGGATGCGCTGGCTGGCGTCCATCGCCCCGGAGCTGGGGGCGGAGAACGTGGTCTGCCTCCACGGCCGGGCGGAGGAGCTGGGCCAGAGCCCGGACTTCCGGGAGGGCTTTGATGTGGTGACCTCGCGGGCGGTGGCCGACCTGCGCATCCTGGCGGAGCTGAGCCTGCCCTTCGTCAAGGTGGGGGGCCTGTTCGTGGCCATGAAGAGCGTGGACAGCCGGGCGGAGGTGGACGGAGCCGCCCACGCCGTCAGCCTCCTGGGCGGGCGTCTGCTGCCCGCCGTGGATTACACCATCCCCGGCACCGACGTCACCCACCGGCTGGTGCGGGTGGAGAAGGTGCGGCCCACTCCGGGACAGTATCCCCGGCGGTTTGCCAAAATCAAAAAGACGCCGCTGTAGTGGCTGGTAGCTGCCCCCTGTGGGCGCCCCCTTCGTGGAAAATTGGCTGCCCCTGACAGTACATTATGTATAGATGTAGGCAATAATTGCAATTCGTAATGCTTTCGTTTCAAACGGAACGCAGAAACAGGCCCAACCATAGCCGGGCGGCCGGGGGCCTCCCGACATCCTGCAAACAGGAACGCTGTGTTTCAACCCCTCCACCGCTTCGCGGTTCCCCTCCCCTTTCAGGGGAGGCAGACGGTTGTTGTAACCACTGCGTCATTGACGCCCCTGAAAGGGTAAGGAGCGAAGCGGAAATGCCGCTTGACGGCGGAGCTGTCAGCGAAGCTGACTGAGGGGTGTCCAGCCACAAGGTTTGCCGGACGTACACTGCACGCCTAACGGGGAGGAACGCATAGCCGTTCCATCCGCCGCCACTAACAGCTAACGGCTAACAGCTCCCGCCCCGCAGGGGCCGACGAACCACTAACCACTAGCCACTGACAGCTAACATCCCTGTCTGGAAAAATTTTCCTGAAAACATTGGGAAATTTGAAAAAGAGGGGTTGCAATTCCGCAGGGAAATATGGTAAACTGTACAATACAGGAGAATGCGAAATGGGTATTTCAGTTGTGATTACATCGGGAAAAGGTGGAACGGGAAAGACGACTGTGACCTGTGGCATTGCCTCCGCATTGGCAGAGCTGGGGAAGCGCGTCCTCTGCGTGGACGTGGACATCGGCCTGCGGAACCTGGATGTGACCCTGGGGCTGGCCGACCGGGCCTTGATGGATTTCAGCGACGTCATCGCCGGGCGCTGCCCTCTGGAGGCGGCGGTGTGTGAGCATCTCACCCTGAAGGGGCTGTACCTGCTGAACGCGCCGGTGACCCTCCCCGCCGCACGGGTGACGGAGCAGGGTATGCGGGATCTGATCGGCAGCGCCCGGCTCTGGTTTGACTATGTGCTGATCGACTGCCCCGCCGGCATCGGCTCCGGTTTCCGGCTGGCGGTCTGCGCCGCCGACCAGGCCATTGTGGTGACCACCACGGAGCCTGCCGCCCTCCGGGATGCCCAGATGACGGTGTCCCAGCTGCGGGGGTACGAAATCCCCATCCATCTGGTGGTGAATCGGGTGAGCAAGCGGCTGATGCGCAAGCTGCACACCAGCATCGACGACGCCATGGACACGGCGGGTCTGCCGCTGATCGGGGTCATCCCGGAGGATGACCGGGTCACCGCCCTGTGCGCCAGGGGGGAGCTGATGATCCTCCACACCCGCAGCGGCGCGGCCAGGGCCTACCGCAATATCGCAAGCCGCCTCACCGGGCGGCGCACCCCGCTGATGCGGATATAAGGAACAGATGAAGCGTCCTCCCCCCACCGGGCCGGAAGAAAGGAGCCTGTCACAATGAATATTGCCCTCATTTCAGATGAAAACAAGCAGGAGCTGATGGTGCAGTTCTGCATCGCCTACTGCGGCATCCTTGCCAAACACACCATCTGCGCCACCAGCACCACCGGGCGGATGGTGGCGGAGGCCACCGGCCTGAAGGTGCAGCGGTTCCTCTCCCACGACCAGGGGGGCTGCCAGCAGATCGGGGCACGCATCGCCTATAACGAGCTGGATATGATCTTCTTCTTCACCGGGCCGGACAATGACGCCTACCTGGGGGATTTGCAATATATTTGCCACCTGTGCGACATCAACAACGTGCCCGTGGCCACCAACATCTGCACCGCCGAAATGCTGATTCAGGGCCTGAACCGGGGCGACCTGGACTGGCGGGAAATGATGTATCCCAGGACGAAAAATGTGCTGGCCTGACCGCCGTAATAAAATGAAACAACAACCCCCAGCCTGCCAAGGCAGGCTGGGGGTTGCGCACCATCTGGGTAAGTGCGGTTCGTGGTTAGTGCCTGGTGATTAGCAGCTGTTAGCTGTTAGTAACCCCTCCACCGGCTGCCGCCGGTCCCCCTCCCCCTTCGGGGGAGGAAAAAGCTGTGGGAATCACCACGTCATTTGCTCCCCTGAAAGGGGCGCTGGCTGGCCGCAAGGCCAGACTGAGGGGTGGGAGTGCCGGGCAGTTTCACTATTAATCGCTCTTCCTGAGAGAAACAACGTAGCCTTGCAGTCAGATTTCCACGACCAAAGGACAATAAAATTGCTCGTTCTGCCCGCCAGCGGCAGGGCAGAACGGCAATCCCCGCCAGCCGCCATCGGCGGCAGCTTTGGTGCGTAGCAAGTTACATCGTCTGTTGCCT
>JAJQET010000156.1 GCA_021201515.1 Clostridiales bacterium
ATCTTCGCCAGGTCGGCAGCGCAGGTCAGACCGGAGGGGCCGGAACCTACCACGGCCACCTTGTGCCCGTTGGAGGCAGGGCGCTCCGGCTGCTCGTCGCTGTGCTCCCGGTGCCAGTCCGCCACGAAGCGCTCCAGACGGCCGATGCCCACCGGCTCGGTCCTGACGCCCCGGACGCACTTGGCCTCGCACTGGCTCTCCTGAGGGCAGACCCGGCCGGAGATAGCGGGCAGGGCGTTGGTGCTGGCCACCACCTGGTAGGCCCCCTCAAAGTCCCCTGCCACGATCTTCTGAATGAAGTGGGGAATCTGCACGTTCACGGGGCAGCCCTGGACACACAGCGGCTTCTTGCAGTTCAGGCACCGGGCCGCTTCGCCCTGGGCCATTTCAACGGTGTAGCCCAAGGCTACCTCTTCAAAGTTCTTATTTCTGACATCCGGCTCCTGGGAGGGCATCGGAGTCTTATTGGGGCTCATGTTTGCCATAATGCGATTCCTCCTTACTGAATGAGATCCTTGCCCAGCTTTTCAAAGCGGCACATATGGTCTTTGATCATCTGCGCCTCCTGCTCGTGGTAGGTGCCGTTGCGGTTCATCAGCTCGTCAAAATCCACCTGGTAGCCGTCGAACTCCGGCCCGTCCACGCAGGCGAACTTCATCTTGCCGCCCACGCTGACCCGGCAGCCGCCGCACATGCCGGTGCCGTCGATCATGATGGGGTTCAGGGAGACCCGGCAGGGCACACCGAAGGGCTCCGCCGTCTTTACCACAAACTTCATCATGGGCACCGGGCCGATGGCGATGATCACATCGTAGCGCTTGCCAGCCTCCAGCAGCTGCTGCTCCTTGGCGGTGGTGAAGCCCTTCTCCCCATAGGAGCCGTCGTCGGTCATGAGGTAGAAGTTGTCGCAGGCGTTCCTGAAGTCCTCCTCCAGAATCACCAGGTCCTTGTTACGGAAGCCCACGATGACGTCGGTCTCCACACCGGCGTCATGGAAGCCCTTCGCCACAGGATAGGCGATGGCTGTGCCCAGGCCGCCGCCGATGACGCAGGCGCTCTTGACGCCCTCCATCTCGGTGGGCTGGCCCAAGGGGCCAACGAAGTCCAGCAGATAGTCTCCCTCTTCCATCCTGGCCAGGGCCTGCGTGGTCAGGCCCACCAGCTGGAAAATGATGGTGATGGTGCCCTTCTCCCGGTCAAAGCCGCCGATGGTCAGCGGGAGCCGCTCACCCTTCTCATCAATGCGGAGAATGATGAACTGGCCCGGCTTCGCCTTTCTTGCCACGAAAGGCGCCTCCACCTCCAGAAGTGCGATGGTCGGATTCAAAATTTCTTTTCGGACGATTCGATACATACGCTCTTTTCGCTCCTTTTCTACGGTTTATACTGCTGCAAACGCAGCAAAAAAGCAGACAGCCTCCACACTGCTTGCCCTTTTTACGAATGATCGGACAGATGTAAAATCCCACTGTCCCGGATGGCGGCCACCGCCGCTTGAATACGCTCCGGCGGCAGCACCAGCGCAAACCGCACAAAGCCCTCCCCCAGACTGCCGAAAGCGCTGCCCGGCGTACAGAGCACGCCGGTTTTGTCCAGCAGTTGGAAACAGAAGCCCACCGAGCTGTCAAACCCCTCCGGAATGGGGGCCCAGGCAAACATAGTGCCCTCGCTGTCCGGCACGTTCCAGCCGATGGACCGGAGGCCGCCGCAGAGGGCGTCCCGCCGTGCCTGATAGTCTGCCCGCCGCCGGGCCACACCGTCCTGGGGCCCCTCCAGCGCCGCAATGGCCGCGTACTGGATGGGGTAGAAGATGCCGTAGTCGATCTGGCTGCGTAGGGTGGAAAATTTCTTCACGATTTCCCGGTTCCCCACCACGAAGGAGACGCGGCACCCCGTCAGGCAATAGGTTTTCGACAGGCTGTTCAGCTCCACGCCTACCTCTTTCGCACCGGGCGTTGACAGGAAGGAACGCCCTTCCCTGCCGTCAAACAGGATGTCCGAATAGGCGTTGTCGTGGACGATGATGATATTGTATCGCCGGGCGAAGGCCACCAGCTCCTCATAGAAGGACTGGGGGGCCGTCACGCAGACCGGGTTCAGGGGATAGGAGACCACCATCATTTTCGCCCGCCGGGCGAGGGCCGGGTCAATGGCGTCCAGGTCGGGCAGATAGTGCCGCTCCGGCAGCAGGTCATAGTAGGCGATCTCTGCGCCGCACAGCTCCGGCCCCACGGCGAAAATGGGATAGCCGGGGTTGGGACACAGCACCACGTCCCCAGGGTCGCACAGCGCCCAGGCGATATGGGCCAGCCCCTCCTGGCTGCCGTTCACTGACATGATTTCATCCGCCGCCAGCGTCACGCCGTACCGGCGCTGATACCAGTGCTGCACCGCTGTGTGCAGCTCCGGCAGGTCGCCCAGGGAGTACCGGTATTCCTTGGGATGACGGGACTTCTCCGTCAGGACGGCCATCACATGTTCATCCGGTGGAAAGTCCGGCGTGCCTACGGACAGGTTGTAGACCTGTCGGCCTGCCGCCTCCAGTTCCTTCCGCTTTTCGTCCAGGACGTTGAAAATGCCCGGCTGAAATGCGTCCATGCGCTGGGCAAAACGAATATTCACGCTGCTTCACCTTGATTCCGCTCAGAAAGGCTCTTCCTTTCCGAGGCCATCTGTTTTTTATTATACGACAGCTTGCACGAATATGCAAGGGCGTTTTTCGTTCCCTGCAAATAGCCGGGCAGGCAATTTAGTCCAGAATCGCCAAAAATTCCTGCTCCGTCAGTATGGTGATACCCAGAGCCTGCGCCCTGGTCAGCTTGCTGCCTGCCGCCTCCCCGGCCACCACGTAGCTGGTCTTTTTGGAGACGGAACCGGACACCTTGCCGCCGTTCTGCTCCACCAGGGCCTTCGCCTCATTGCGGGTCATATGCGCCAGCGTCCCGGGCAGCACGAAGGTCATGCCGGCGAAGCGGGTGCCCACCGGGGCCTCGGTGCTGGCGAAATTCACCCCCGCTTTACGGAGGGTTTCAATC
>JAJQET010000027.1 GCA_021201515.1 Clostridiales bacterium
GGTGAACAAGTACGGCTTCATCGAGGCCCCCTACCGTAAGATCGACAAGGAAACCGGCCGCGTCACCGACGAATGCGAATATATGACCGCCGACGTGGAGGATGAATTCGTCATCTGCCAGGCCACCGAGCCCCTGGACGAGAACGGCTGCCTGGTCAACCGGCGTGTCACCTGCCGCCACCTGGACGAAATCATTGACGTGGACCGCAGCCGGGTGGACTATATGGACATCTCCCCCCAGATGATGGTGTCCGTGGCCACCGCCATGATCCCCTTCCTGGAGAACGATGACGCCAACCGCGCTCTGATGGGCGCAAACATGCAGCGTCAGGCTGTGCCGCTGCTGGTCACTGAGGCCCCCATCGTGGCCACCGGTCAGGAGTACAAGAACTGCCAGGATGCGGCGGTCTGCGTGCTGGCCGAGGGCGACGGCGTCGTGGAGCGTGTGGACGCCAACTATATCACCGTCCGCTATGACCGGGGCGATGTGAAAACCTATAAGCTGACCAAATTCCTCCGCTCCAACCACACCACCTGCATCAACCAGCGCCCCATCGTGGACGTGGGCCAGCGGGTGAAGAACCGTGAGACACTGGCCGACGGCCCCTCCACCTGCAACGGCGAAATCGCCCTGGGCCGCAACATTCTCATGGGCTTCATGACCTGGGAAGGCTATAACTACGAGGACGCCGTTCTGCTCAGCGAGCGGATGGTGAAGGAGGACGTGTTCACCTCCATCCACATTGAGGAGTACGAACTGGAGGCCCGGGACACCAAGCTTGGCCCGGAAGAGATCACCCGGGACATCCCCAACGTGGGCGAGGACGCCCTGAAGGACCTGGACGAGCGGGGCATTATCCGCCCCGGCGCAGAGGTCAACCCCGGCGACATTCTGGTGGGCAAGGTCACCCCCAAGGGCGAAACCGACCTGACCGCTGAGGAGCGGCTGCTCCGCGCCATCTTCGGTGAAAAGGCCCGAGAGGTCCGTGACACCTCTTTGAAGGTGCCCCACGGTATGTACGGTATCGTCATCGATGTGAAGGTGTTCAGCCGTGAAAACGACGACGAGCTTGGCCCCGGTGTCAACCAGTGCGTCCGGGTCTACATCGCCCAGAAGCGGAAAATCTCCGTGGGCGATAAGATGGCCGGCCGCCACGGCAACAAGGGCGTGGTCTCCCGCATCATGCCGGTGGAGGATATGCCCTTCCTGCCTGACGGCACCCCCCTGGACATCGTGCTGAACCCCCTGGGCGTGCCCTCCCGTATGAACATCGGCCAGGTGCTGGAGGTTCATCTGGGCTACGCCGCCAAGGCCCTGGGCTGGAAGGTGGCCACCCCCATCTTCAACGGCGCCAACGAGAAGGACATTCAGGAGCTGCTGAAACAGGCCGGTTTGAACGAAAACGGCAAGAGCTGGCTCTACGACGGCCGCACCGGCCAGCGATTTGACAACCCGGTGACGGTGGGCTACGTCTACTTCCTGAAGCTGCACCACCTGGTAGACGATAAGATTCACGCCCGTTCCACCGGCCCCTACAGCCTGGTGACCCAGCAGCCTCTGGGCGGCAAGGCCCAGTTCGGCGGCCAGCGGTTCGGCGAAATGGAGGTCTGGGCCCTGGAAGCCTACGGTGCGGCCTACTGCCTCCAGGAGATTCTGACCGTCAAGAGCGACGACGTCACCGGCCGTGTCCGCACCTACGAGGCCATCGTCAAGGGCCACAACGTGCCCAAGCCCGGCGTGCCTGAGGCCTTCAAGGTGCTGGTGAAGGAGCTGGAGGCCCTGTGCCTGAACATCCACATTCTGGATCAGGACGGCAACGAGGTGGAGCTGAAAGACGACGATGACGAGCCGGATTATCAGAGCATCCGCCGCCTGGAGGACGATGATTACGACTACTCCGACAGCGACAGGGACAGAGAGTATGCGCATCACGGCTTCACCACCGGCACCATGGATGAGGATGGCGGCGTGATCTCCGACGTCACCTTCGAGGACGAGGGTGAGCTGTCCCTGGACTCTGACAGCAGCGAACTGGATTACGATGAATAATCATAGAGGAGGTCAAACGCATTATGAGTTATCCCGATTTTGACGCAATCAAAATCTCTATTGCCTCCCCCGAACAGATTCACGCCTGGTCTTACGGCGAGGTGAAGAAACCGGAGACGATCAACTATCGCACTTTGAAGCCGGAGCGTGACGGCCTGTTTTGCGAGCGGATTTTTGGCCCGCAGAAGGACTGGGAGTGCCACTGCGGCAAATATAAGAAGATTCGCTATAAGGGCAAGATCTGCGACCGCTGCGGCGTGGAGGTGACCCGTTCCAAGGTGCGCCGGGAGCGCATGGGTCATATCGACCTGGCCGCCCCTGTGTCCCACATCTGGTATTTCAAGGGCATCCCCTCCCGGATGGGTCTGATTCTGGACCTGTCCCCCCGTGTTCTGGAGCAGGTGCTCTACTTCGGCTCCTATATCGTCACCGACCCCGGGGACACCCCCCTGTCCCGCGGCCAGGTGCTGAGTGAAAAGGAGTATCGGGAGAACCGGGAGTATTATGAGGACGATTTCTCCGCCGGCATGGGCGCCGAGGCCATCCAGAAGCTGCTGGCCGACATCGACCTGGTGGAGATGGACCAGAACCTCCGCACTGAGCTGGCCGCCGCCTCCGGGCAGAAAAAGGCCAAGCTGGTGAAGCGGCTGGAGGTGGTGGACGCCTTCCTCCAGTCCGACCAGCGGCCGGAGTGGATGGTCATCACCACCCTGCCGGTGCTGCCCCCCGACCTGCGCCCCATGGTGCAGCTGGACGGCGGCCGGTTCGCCACCTCCGACCTGAACGACCTGTACCGCCGGGTCATCAACCGGAACAACCGCCTGAAACGGCTGATTCAGCTGAAAGCCCCTGACATCATCATCCGCAACGAGAAGCGGATGCTCCAGGAGGTGGTGGACGCCCTGATCGACAACGGCCGCCGGGGCCGCGCCGTCACCGGCGCCAACAACCGGGCGCTGAAATCCCTGTCCGATATGCT
>JAJQET010000256.1 GCA_021201515.1 Clostridiales bacterium
CCACCGACCTCCAGGTGTTCTGGAAGATCAAGTGGCCCCAGATGATGCCCACCACGCTGTACATCCTGGTCATCACCACCATCAACAGCTTCCAGTGCTTCGCCCTGATTCAGCTGTTGACCTCCGGCGGGCCCACCCACTCCACGGACACGGTGATGTACTACATCTACTATTCCGCGTTCAAGCTCTACCGCCTGGGCTACGGCAACGCCATGGGCGTGATTCTGGCCATCTTCATCGCCCTGCTGTCTGCCCTGCAGTTCAAGCTGGCCGAGGAAAAGTAAGGGGGTGCCGGGTATGAAATCAAATGTGAAAAGCAAGTATCCCAGCGCGTACAGAGTTGTCTCGGTGATCGTTCTGATCATCTTTGCCATCCTGTTCCTGTTCCCGCTGTACTGGATCATCACCGGCGCCTTCAAGCCCACCACCGACATCTATTCCACCGACACGGTATGGTGGCCCACCCAGTGGGTGACCACCAACTTTGAAAAGCTGTTCTCCAACCGCTCCGCGCCCCTCTTCACCATCGGCAGCCTGGAGGGGCCCACCGTCCCCGCCGCCATCCGCTGGCTCATCAACAGCGTGTTCATCTCCGTTGTGGCCATGCTGCTGACCTGCATCACCGCCGCCATGGCCGGGTATGCCCTGGCCAAGAAGCGGTTCATTGGCCGGAACGCTGTATTCGCCCTGATCGTCTGCGCCATGGCCCTGCCCAAGCAGGTCATCCTGATCCCCCTGATTCGGGAGATCTCCGCCATGGGCCTGTACAATACCCTGTGGGCCGTCATCCTGCCCACGGTGGGCTGGCCCTTCGGCGTGTTCCTGATGAAGCAGTTCAGCGAGGGCGTCCCCGGTGAAATGCTGGAGGCCGCCCGCATCGACGGCGCAGGGGAGGCCCAGACCTTTGTGCAAATCGTCATGCCCCTGATTAAGCCGGGCATCGGCGCCCTGGCCATCTTCACCTTCATCAACAGCTGGAATGACTACTTCACCCAGCTTATCATGCTGACCAGCAGCGCAAACTACTCCATCGCCGTCGGCATCTCCACCCTCCAGGGGGACAGCTCCACGGACTTTGGCATCCTGATGGCCGGCGCCGCACTGGCCGCCGTACCCATCATCACTGTGTTCCTGATCTTCCAGAAGTACTTCACCCAGGGCATCACCATGGGCGCCGTCAAGGGGTAAGACGCGCCTCCCGCCTGCTGTGAGTACCCCCGGAACAACCATTCACGTCGGGGAGGCGGGGCGCGGTGCCGCGCCTCCCCGTTTTTCAAACACCAATTTTTATCATACGAAAAGGATAAGGAAAAGGAGACTGAACATGAAGGACATTACCAGGTATCAAGGCATCATTCCCGCGTTCTATGCCTGCTACGATCAGGACGGAGAGGTTTCTCCCGCTGCCGTCCGGGCCCTGACCCGCCACCTGGCGGCCAAGGGGGTCAAGGGGGTCTATGTGGGCGGTTCCTCCGGCGAGTGCATCTACCAGTCCGTGGCGGAGCGCAAGCTGATACTGGAGAACGTCATGGAGGCCGCCGAGGGCAAACTGACCGTCATCGCCCATATCGCCTGTAACAACACCCGGGACTCCGTGGAGTTGGCCCGCCATGCGGAGAGCGTGGGGGTGGACGCCATTGCGGCCATTCCCCCCATCTACTTCCACCTGCCGGACTACGCCATCGCCAAGTACTGGAACGACATGAGCGCAGCCGCCCCCAACACTGATTTTGTGATTTACAACATTCCCCAGCTGGCGGGTGTGTCCCTGACCATGCCCCTGTTCCGGGAAATGCTGAAGAACCCCAACGTGACCGCCGTGAAGAACTCCTCCATGCCGGTGCAGGACATTCAGATGTTCAAGGACGAGGGCACCCGGAATGGCCGCCCCTTCGTGGTGTTCAACGGCCCGGACGAGCAGTTGGTGTCCGGCCTGGCCATGGGGGCCGACGGCGGCATCGGCGGCACCTACGGCTATATGCCGGAGCTGTATCTGAAGCTCTTCGACCTGGTGAAGGCCGGGGACCTGGTCAACGCCAGGGCGCTGCAATATGATGTGGACAACATCATCTACGCCACCTGCGCCACAAAGGGCAATATGTACGCCGTCATTAAGGAGATTCTCCGCCGCCGGGAAGGGTTGGACATCGGCGGCGTCCGGGAACCCCTTTACAACCTTGTTCCGGAGGATGAGGCACAGGTGGCCCTCTGCGTCAGCATGGTGGACGCCGCCATGGCCAGGTGGATCGGCTAAACCTGGTAAACGGGTTGTTGCGTATCACGCCAGACGGCGAGGGGCTGCGAAACGAAACGCGGCCCCTCGCTTTGCCAACCGGGAAGGGCAGGCAAAACGCCCATTGACAGGGACAAAAGGGACAAAATCTCCCCGCTTTCACCCTTGACAGTTGGCCGGAAAATGCTATACTGTTAGTATTGTGGCTTCGTGCGACAATGTTTCGTTGATTCAGCCTGCCCCGGACCGCAACAGGCCCGCCCGGCAGGCCTTCATGCAGAAGGAATGGTGTCATTATGTCAAATCCCGTAAAGCTGACCCCCCAGCATCTGAAAGAGCTGCAGGATGAAATGGTATGGATGAAAACAGTGCGCGAGAAGGAAGTGGCGGACCTGATCAAAGAGGCCCGCTCCTTTGGCGACCTGTCGGAAAACTCGGAATATGATGAGGCGAAGGACCAGCAGGGTAAGCTGTACTCCCGCGAGGCGGAGGTGCAGGCCATCCTGGATAACTATGTGCTGATTGACGAGATCACGATGGACGATACCGCCGTGGCCGTGGGCGGCTCTGTCAAGGTGCTGGACGAGGAGTTTGACGAGGAGCTGGAGTTCCGCATCGTGGGCACCCAGGAGGCCGATTCCATGGATGGCCGCATCTCGGAGGAGTCCCCCTTCGGCAAAGCGCTGCTGGGCAAGCGCGTCGGGGACAGCGTGAAGGTTCACGCCCCGGCGGGAGAGTTTACCTATCGGATTCTGGAAATCAGCAACAGCTGACCGCTGCACCAT
>JAJQET010000344.1:0-475 GCA_021201515.1 Clostridiales bacterium
CTGGAACGGGACAGACTGCGCCAGCGTATCCTGCAGCAGGCCATCTACAAGGCTGCCGTGGAGATTCTGGGCGCAGAGCCACCCTGGGGGGCGCTGTCCGGTATCCGCCCGGCCAAGCTGGCCTCCAAAGCCCTGGAGGAGGGGAACACCGAGGAGGAGACCCGGAGGCTGTTCCGGGAGGTCTACTTCGTCTCCCCCAGCCGCACCGAGCTGGCCCTGGACGCCGCCCGGGCGGGGCTGGCGGCGAAGGCCAGCCTGCGGCCCGATGAGATCAGCCTGTATGTGGGCATCCCCTTTTGCCCTACCCGGTGCGTTTACTGCTCCTTCGTCTCGGCGGACATCAAGCGGGCCATGAAGCTGATGGAGCCCTTTGTGGCGGCCCTGCACAAAGAAATTGACTGCGCCGCAGCGCTGCTCCGGGAGGCGGGGCTGCACCTGCGCACCATCTACCTGGGGGGTGGCACTCCAACCACCC
>JAJQET010000344.1:485-3016 GCA_021201515.1 Clostridiales bacterium
CAACCACCCTGTCCGCCGGGCAGCTGGACGGTATCCTCTCCCACCTCCGGGACGCCTTTGACCTGTTCCGCCTGACGGAGCTGACGGTGGAGGCGGGGCGGCCGGACACCATCACCCCGGAGAAGCTGGCGGTGCTCCGCCGCCGGGGGGTCACACGGGTCAGCGTCAACCCTCAGAGCATGGAGGATAACGTCCTCCGGGCCATCGGCCGTGCCCACACGGCGGAGGATATTCTCTCCGCTTACCAAATCGTCCGGGACGCGGGTATCCCCGCGGTGAACATGGATTTAATCGCCGGTCTGCCGGAGGACACCCTGTCCGGCTTTCAGGGTACATTGGATCAGGTGCTGGCCCTGGACCCGGAGAACATCACCGTCCACACCCTGGCCCTGAAAAAGGGGGCCAGACTCATGCTGGAGCAGCACCCCCTCCCCTCCGGGGCGGAGACCGCCGCCATGCTGGACTATGCCTGGGCCGCCCTGCGGCAGGCGGGGCAGGTGCCCTACTACCTGTACCGCCAAAAGTATATGTCCGGTGCGCTGGAGAACATCGGCTGGTGCAAGCCGGGATACGAGGGGCTGTACAACATCTGCATTATGGAGGAGCTGCACACCATTCTGGCCCTGGGGGCCGGCGGCTCCACCAAGCTCACCGACCCCGCCACCGGCAAAATCGTCCGCATCACCAACCCCAAATATCCCAAGGAGTATATCGAGCGCATTGACCAGCTTTGCGCGGAGAAGCGTCCCCTGGTGGACTTCCACCGGGCCATGGCCTCCCGACCCTGACCCAACCCGAAACGGAGAAACGCTATGGCATTCCAATTAGAAGAAATCAACCTGATGGCAAAGGCCGACCCCCAGGGCTTTATCCAGCTGGGGGAGTCCAACTACGACCGGAAATTGCAGGACGCCGCCGAGCGGGTGGCGGCCCACAGGAAGGAAAGCCCGGTGGTGCTGCTGTCCGGCCCCTCCGGCTCCGGCAAGACCACCACCTCCCTGAAGCTGCGGGATGCCCTGCTGCGCCGGGGCATCAAGACCCACACCGTCTCCCTGGACGACTATTTTCAGACCGTCAGCCCCCTGACCTCACCCCGCACACCCACCGGGGAGTACGACTTTGAATCCCCGGAGTGCCTGGACATGGAGCTGCTGAACGAGCATTTCACCGCCCTCAGCCGGGGAGAGACGATTCTGGTGCCCCATTACGACTTCCCCCGCCATATGCGGGATACCAGCCGCTGCCGGGAGCTGACCCTGGGGAAGGACGAGATCGCCGTCTTTGAGGGCATCCACGCCCTGAACGACGTCCTGTTTGAGGCCCACCCGGAGGCCTTCCGCATCTACCTCTCCGCCCGCTCCAACGTGCTATGCCACGGCGAGGTGGTCTTTAAAGGCACCTGGATGCGGCTGGTGCGGCGCAGTGTCCGGGATTTGAACTTCCGGGGCAGCGAGATTCTGATGACCCTCTCCATGTGGGACAATATCCGCCGGGGGGAGAAGCTGTATATCTCCCCCTACAAGCACCGGGCCGACCTGCTGTTTGACTCCGCCCTGTCCTACGAGGTGGGGGTCATGAGCCACTACGCCGCCCCCATCTTCCGGGCCATCCCCAAAGAGGACATCCGCCGCAGGGAGATGCTGAACATGATTGCGGCCTTCGACCGGTTCGTGCCCATCGACCCGGCGCTGGTGCCGGAGGACAGCGTCCTGCGGGAGTTCATCGGCGGTGGCAGCTATCACGCCCATTGACGGTTCGATACGATACGCAAAAAGCGGCGGGAGCATTCGCTCTCGCCGCTTTTTTGCGCCGTTTGGTTGTTCAGGGGTTTCCGGAGAGGTCAGCCTTGTCTTCTGCGCCGGAAGTACAGGACGCCTGCGCCGCCGCAAAGGGTCAGACCCGCCAGAGTGTACATCCAGAGGCCGGAGCCGCCGGTGGAGGGGAGCTCGACGCCTGCCTCATAGTAGTTGCTGTAGGTAATTGTAGTCGTGGAGTTTTCCAGAACGGTCACTACGCTTGTAGTGTAATAATAATCAACCGCTGTGGAGTTCTCCTCGTTCCATATATACCCGCTTACTGTCACCGCGTTTTCTGTCACCCGATAATTCGTACCGTTCGTTATATCTGCCGATGTGACGCTGATATAATCTACCAGGGTGTAGTAGGGAGTGCCGTCGCTCAGTGTTCCGGATTCAGATGCGACATAATTATCATAATACAATGTTATCGTGCCGACCTCTGTAGTGCCATCCTCAGCATATACAGTGAATGTCACACTATAGCTTTCGATGGCGTCCTCTGACAAACCATACACGACCTTCTTGACTTGCAGGTTGCCCTCCCCATCTACGGAGGG
Organism: Clostridiales bacterium; assembly: GCA_021201515.1. Taxonomy (GTDB): domain Bacteria; phylum Bacillota; class Clostridia; order Oscillospirales; family Oscillospiraceae; genus Onthomonas. Next base: position 2,842 of record JAJQET010000344.1, read on the forward strand.
AAGCGGGGCTGTGGTGAAGCCCACGTCATCCAGAAAGTTGCCGACCGTAGCATTGCCACTCGCCGTGTCGCCAGCCACAAAGAAGAATCTGGTCAGATACTGATCCTTCGGCACCGTATACGGGTCCAGCGCTTTCCCCGTGGCATCTGTTGCAGTTCCATCGCCGGAATAATAG
>JAJQET010000232.1 GCA_021201515.1 Clostridiales bacterium
CAGGCAACAGACGAAGTAACTTCTAACTGGTGAGACTGCCGCCGATGGCGGCTGGCGGGGATTGCCGCCACGTTCCAGCCTAGCGGCGGAACGGGCGGCAATTTTGTTGCCCTTTGGTCGTGGAAATCTGACTGTAAGGCTACGTTTTTCCTCTCAACTCAGGATAGATTGCATTTTAACCCGACTGAGGGGTTCCTTTGGTATGTTAATCTAAAACTTGATTTCCGTGCCCCTCCGCAAAAACACCTTGTGCTTTCCCCGAAAATCAGGTACAATAATCCCACTTGACGAAAGGGCAGGAAAGAGTCATGAATCCAAAACTGGAACGCATCCTGCCGCGTGTACAGAAGCCTGCGCGGTACACCGGCGGAGAATACCGGGAGATTCAGAAGGACAAGGCCACGGTGGACACCCGCTTCGCCTTCTGCTTCCCGGACACCTACGAGATCGGCATGAGCAACCTGGGCATGCGCATCCTGTACGGCGTCATCAATGAGATGGACGGCGTCTGGTGCGAGCGGTGCTTCGCCCCCTGGGGGGACATGGAGGCGGAGCTGCGCAAGGCAGAGCTGCCCCTGTTCGCCCTGGAATCCGGCGACCCCATCCGGGACTTTGACCTGGTGGCCTTCTCCCTGGGCTACGAGATGGCCTACACCAACGTGCTGAATATGCTGGACCTGGCGGGCATCCCCCTTTACGCCGCTCAGCGGGACGAGCGCTGGCCCATTGTCTGTGCCGGGGGCACCTGCGCCTATCACGCCGAGCCTTTGGCCGACTTCATCGACCTCTTCTTCCTGGGGGAAGGGGAGGAACTGGACCCGGAGGTGATTGAGTGCTACCGGGCCTGCAAAAAACAGGGAAAGAGCAAGACGGAGTTTCTGGAGGAGGCCGTGAAGATTCCGGGCGTCTATGTCCCCGCCTTCTATCAGGTGGCGTACAACGAGGACGGCACCCTCCGCTCCATGACCCCCACCCACGGCGCCCCTGCCAAAGTGACCAAGCGCATCATCAAGGACCTGGACACCGCCTGGTACCCCACCCACACCATCGTCCCCTCCACGGAGATCGTCCACGACCGGGTGATGCTGGAGCTGTTCCGGGGCTGCATCCGGGGCTGCCGCTTCTGCCAGGCGGGATACTGTTACCGCCCTGTCCGGGCAAAGACCTCGGAGACCCTGGTGCGCCAGGGCATTGAAGCCTGCATCGACTCCGGCTATCAGGAGATGACCCTGACCAGCCTCTCCTCCAGCGACTACCGCCCCCTGACCTGCCTGCTGGACGGGCTGCTGGACTACTGCGAGCCGCGGAACATCAACATCTCCCTGCCCTCCCTCCGGGCGGACGGCTTCTCCATGGGCATCATGCAGCGTCTGCAAAAGGCCCGGAAGTCCTCCATAACCTTCGCGCCGGAGGCGGGCACCCAGCGGCTGAGGGACGCCATCAACAAGAACGTGACGGAGGACGACCTGCTCCAGTCCTGCCGCACCGTGTTTCAGGGCGGGTGCAGCGCGGTGAAGCTGTACTTCATGCTGGGCCTGCCCACGGAGACGGATGAGGACGTGGAGGGCATCGCCGCCCTGGCAGACAAGGTGTTCCAGTCCTGGCGCACCTACACCCCCAACCGCTCCAAGGGGGTGCGCATCACCATCTCCACCTCCTTCTTCGTCCCCAAGCCCTTCACCCCCTTCCAGTGGGAGAGGCAGATCAGCATGGAGGAGTACCAGCGGCGGGTGAATCTGCTCCGCTCCTGCATCCACAACCGGGCCATTGTCTACAACTGGCACGACGGGGACGCCAGCTATGTGGAGGCGGCTCTGGCCCGTGGGGATCGGCGGATGAGCCGGGTGCTGGAGGAGGTCTGGCGCAGCGGCGGCAGGCTGGACTCCTGGTCGGAATATTTCGATTTTCAGCGCTGGATGGACGCCTTCCGCAAGGTGGGGCTGGACCCGGACTTCTACGCCTGCCGGGAGCGGCCCAGGTGCGAGCTGCTGCCCTGGTCGGTCAGCGACGTGGGGGTGCGGCAGGACTATCTGTGGCAGGAGCGGGAGCAGGCCTATCGGGGGGTCATCACCCCGGACTGCCGGGTGAAGTGCATGGGCTGCGGGGCCACAAGGCTGATTCCCGGCGAGAAGTGCGACGTGGACAGGGGGTAACGGTATGGCAGGACACAAAAACAGGCTCCTCTTCCGGAAGGAGGGGCGGGGGGTATACATCTCCCACCTGGATTCCATGGCCCTGTTCCAGCGGGCCTTCCTGCGGGCGGGGATAGCCATCTGGCAGACCAGGGGCTTCAACCAGCACTCCTTCGTCTCTATCCCCCTGCCCCTCAGCGTAGGCTACAGCAGCCAGTGTGAGCTGCTGGAGTTCACACTGGAGAGCGACACGCCGCTGGATGAGGTTCCGGCCCGGCTGAACGCCACCCTGCCGGAGGGCATCGTGGTGGAGCAGTGCTATGAGGCGGAGACGCCGGTGAAGCGCATTGCGGCCATCGACTGGTCGGTTCAGCTGGAGTACGACGGCGGCACGCCGGAGGGGCTGCGCTCCGCCCTGGCGGACTTCTTCGCCCAGGAGAGCTGCGTCATCCAAAAGCCCTCCAAGAAGTCCAAAAAGGGCTATACGGAGCTGGATCTGATTCCCATGGTCTACCAGTGGGACGCCGCGGAAGAGGAAAACGGGGTAACCCTCCACCTTCGCCTGATGGCCCAGAATCCGGGGCTGAATCCGGCGGTCCTGGTGGGCGCCCTGTTTGACGGGCGGCCGGAGCTGGCGCCGGACTTCGTCCGCTGTCACAGAAATGAAATTTACAGGGCGGACGGCGGGATTTTTCGGTAAAAAAGTGCTTGCATTTCCGGTGTTCCCATGTTATAGTATAAAAGTTGAATAAAGGGCGTTCCTCTGCCCTGCCGCTGGATACCGGCGGCCGCCCGTCCGGGGCAAAGCGCAAGAACACCTATAAAACAGGAGGAAAACCATTATGGCAAATCTGATTGAAACGCTGAATGCG
>JAJQET010000075.1 GCA_021201515.1 Clostridiales bacterium
CCCTGCGGACGGGCGAATGGGTGGCGGAGCATCGGGCCACGGTGCGGGCGGCGGCAAAGGAGTTTGGGGTCAGCAAAAGTACGGTGCATAAGGATTTACACGACCGCCTGCCCCGCCTGAACCGGGCCCTCTACCTCCAGGTGCGGGCTGTCCTGGACGAAAACCGGGCGGAACGCCACCTGCGGGGCGGCGAGGCCACCCGGAAAAAATATCGGGGAGCGTAAAGGCGCAGGCGGCGGAAGAAGGGGCTTCTTCCGCCGCCCTTTCGCCCCGGTGGGCTATGGGACACGCCGTCCGTCCCTGCGGTTCTAATTCCGCCCGGGATGGCATATCCTCTTTCAGACTCATACGAGAGGAAGAGGTGGAACATGAACACCGAACGAACTGTCAACCACATCCTGCTGGTGGGGGAGGCCATGGAGGAGCCGACCTTCTCCCACGCCAGCCACGGGGAGGACTTCTTCCTAGTGCCGGTGCAGAGCCTGCGGCTGTCCGGCGCCGGGGACCTGTTAAATGTACTGCTGCCCCGGACGCTGCTGGAGCAATGCCCGGTGCGGGCCGGGGAGCGGGTGCGGCTAGAAGGCGAGGTGCGCTCCTACAACAACCGCAGCGGCGTGGGCCACAAGCTGGTCATCACCCTGCTGGCCCGGTCCGTGACCTGGGACGCCACCGGCGCGGACGATAACCGGGTGACCCTGGCCGGGGCGCTGTGCCGCAGGGCGGTGTACCGCCGCACCCCCCCTGGGCCGGGAGATCGCAGATGTCATGCTGGCGGTGAACCGGCGGTACGGCCGGGCGGACTACCTGCCCTGCATCGCCTGGGGGAGCATCGCCCAGAAGTGCAGCCAGCTGGAGGTGGGGACGCTTCTGCGGCTGGGGGGCAGGCTGCAAAGCCGTACTTACACCAAGGTGACTGAGGACGGGCCGGTGCAGCGGACAGCCTACGAGGTTTCCATCATGACCCTGGTTGTGGGGGAATAAGCCGCAAAAGATGCAAGTCGATCCGCGAAATCCTGCAAAAATTACAAAGAACCCCCTTGACGGCCCGGCAAAAATATGGTACAGTGGAGCTGTTCAAAGGCTGAGAAGGAGACCGCATTCCGGATGCCAGACAGAGAACGGGGGCCGTCGGCTGGAAGCCCCCGGATGGCGAGAGGGAAGAGGCGCAACGCTCCGGAGCCGACAGTTCGAGCCGCCGCAAGGGTGCGGAGGGGTGAGGGCTGTCCGTGACCCCCGCGTTAAGGGTTTTAAGTGGCGTTCCGGCCGTGTGGGGCCGCGACGCAAGGCGGGTGGTACCGCGGAATGAGCTTTGCCCCGGCAGGGGTGCTTTATCAGTTTTTGCAAGAGAACGTTCCGTCCCGGTCAGTGAGACTTCACTGACCGGGATTTTTTCTATGAATCGGAAAGGTATGGTGGAAAACAATGGAATTTGTAACGGGAGCCTGTCAGAGCGCTGATTTGGGCTATGAGGCCCTCCTCAGCGGGGACTATGTGGGGCAAACGGTCAGCGTCCACGGCGCGGTACACGCCCTGCGGCCCCTGGGGGGCGTGGTGTTCCTGACCCTGCGGCTGCGCCGGGGGGCGGTGCAGTGTGTGACGAACGGTCAGCTGGACCTGTCCGGCGTCGCCGAGGAGTGCGCCGTCCGGGTCACCGGCACCCTGCGGAGAGACGAACGTGCCCCCGGCGGGGTGGAGATCGACCTGGACAGCATCACGGTTTTGTCCGCCCCGGCGGAGCCGATGCCCGTCCCGGTGAACAAGTACAAGCTGAAGCTGAACCTGGACACTGAGCTGCCCCTCCGGCCCCTGGTGCTGCGGAACCTGCAAAAGCGCAGCGTGTTCCGGATTCAGGAGGGGCTGTGCCGGGCCTTCCGGGAGTACCTCACCGGTCAGGAGTTCACAGAGATCCACACCCCCAAAATCGTCCACGCCGGAGCGGAGGGCGGCAGCAACATCTTCCGGATGGAGTACTTCAACGCCCGGGCCTTCCTGACCCAGTCCCCCCAGTTCTACAAGCAGATGATGGTGGGGGTCTATGAGCGGGTGTTTGAGGTTGGCCCGGTGTTCCGGGCGGAGAAGCACAACACCACCCGCCACCTGAACGAGTACACCAGCATGGACTTTGAGATGGGCTATATCGACTCCTACCGGGACGTGATGGAGATGGAGGCGGGCTACCTCCGCTACGCTATGGCGTTGCTGCAAAAAGAGTACGCCGCCGACCTGGAACGGCTCCGCATCACCCTGCCCAATGTGGACAACATCCCCTCCTGCTCCTTCGACGAGGCCAAGCGGCTGGCCTCCGCCAAGTGCGGCCGCCCCATCCGGGACCCCTATGACCTGGAGCCGGAGGAGGAGGTCAACATCGGCCGCTACTTCCAGGAGGAGTACGGGGCGGACTTCGTGTTCGTCACCGACTATCCGGTGAAGAAGCGTCCCTTCTACGCCATGGACGACCCGGAGAACCCCAAGTACACCCTGTCCTTCGACCTGCTGTTCCGGGGCATGGAGGTCACCACCGGCGGCCAGCGCATCCACGACTACCAGATGCAGGTGGGCAAAATGCGCCGGAAGCACATGGACCCGGCGGAGTTCGAGAGCTACCTGATGATTCACAAACACGGTATGCCGCCCCACGGCGGCCTGGGCATCGGTTTGGAGCGGCTGACCATGAAGCTCTGCGGGCTGGACAATGTGCGCTACGCCTGCCTGTTCCCCAGGGATTTGTCACGGCTGGAACCGTGAGGGGCATATTGTGTATGCCTGCCTGATGCCTCTCAGATAAGGCTTTTTAAAGGAAATAAGGCGTTTGCCCTTGCCAGGGCGGGGCCTGACAGCCACGCTATCACTTTTATCATCTCCTCCTCGGTCAGTGAGCCTTGCCAGCGTAGCTGGCTGCGGTTTTCGGCTAAAAATATGCCGCTGGCATATTTTCTTAACGCCGCAAACTCGCTCCGCCGAGAAAAGTAGCAAAAGAGGGCGGCTCAGGGGGGAGCTTCGGGG
>JAJQET010000235.1 GCA_021201515.1 Clostridiales bacterium
CGGCTGGGACGCCCCGCGGGCACCCCCCCCCCAAAACCCACCCCCGAACCGCCACCGGCCCCAACCGCGCCGACGCCGCAGGCAGCGGCCATCGGAGCGACACCGAAAACAGCGGGGAGTACGCCGCAGGCTCCGACGGTCAGGTGAACGATTCCGCCCCGTCGGGTACAGACCGGTCTGATGACGCCGCCGGTGACGCGGCCCGGAACGCCGGGGATGCCCTGGACAAGGCCGGGGACGCCGTGGGCGACGTGGCCCGCGGGGCCGGCGACATCGTAGAGGACGCCGGGGACGCCATCGGCAACGCGGCGCAGGACGCCGCCGACGCGGTGGAGCACGCCGCCGGCAGCGGGACACGGGGCACCGTCAGCTCCAGCACCCCCGCCAGAGGCTGACCCTCTGGATATCCGGTAGCTGACAAAACAGGCTGCCTGCCGGGCTTCGGCGGGCAGCCTTCCTGTCGTTTTAGTGCCTGTTATGAACGGTGGGGTCACACCAGCTTCTTTCGGGGCTTCAAGCCGAAGGACACCTCAATGGCGGTGTCCACCAGCTTCATCTGCTCCTCCCCCAGACGGCCCATCCGCTCCCGCAGGCGGCGCTTATCCAGGGTGCGCACCTGCTCCAGCAGGACAACGGAATCCCTGGTCAGGCCGCAGTCCTGGTCGATCAGCTCGATGTGGGTGGGCAGCTTCGCCTTGTTCATCTGGCTGGTGATGGCCGCCGCAATCACCGTGGGGCTGTGCCGGTTCCCCATATCGTTCTGAATGATGAGCACCGGCCGCACGCCTCCCTGCTCGCTGCCCACAACGGGGCTGAGATCGGCATAAAAAATGTCTCCTCGTCTTACACTGCTGTCCAATTTCTTCACGCTCCGTGGTACAGGCGGGCGGATAGTCGCCCGCACGTTCATGTTCCCCCGTCACATGGGCACGGCGCTTTATGTAACAGGGGTACTTACATTGTCCCACCGCCCGGCCTGAAATATACCGGCCGGGGCGGCGGGAACCACCACATTCTATGCCGCAACTTTCGACAGAGAAACCGCCGCCGGACGCAGAGGCATCCGGCGGCGGGGCAGCGTGATTCAGAGGTTCCTTAGCTTTGATTCACTCCATGTAAACTCTGGGGACGCGGGGGGCGATGTCGCACAGCATTTCATAGGAAATGGTGCCGACGGCGTCAGATTTTTCCGTCAGGGGCAGCTCCTCCCCGAAAACCGTGACCACATCCCCCACCTGCGTCTCCGGCAGGTCGGTGACGTCGATCATGCACATATCCATGCACACCCGTCCGATCTGCTTCACCCGCCGGCCGTGGAGCAAAAACTCCTGCCGGGAGGACAGCAGACGAAACAGCCCGTCCCCGTAGCCCACCGGCACCACCGCCACCAGGCTGTCCCGCTCCAGGGTGTAGGTGCGGCCATAGGAGATGCAGCTGCCCGCAGGCATGGCCTTCACCGAGGCGATGCGGCTTTTCAGCTCCATCACCGGGCGCACCGCCGCCTTGCCGTCGCAGGCGTGGTCGGGGGAGTAGCCAAAGAGGAGGATGCCGGGGCGCACCATGTCGTAGTGTACCTCAGGATAGTTCAGGGTGGCGGCCCCGGCGCAGCAGGTGCGGATGGGGAAGGTGCGGCCCCGATCGGCCAGCGCCTCCAACAGGGCGTTGTACCGATTGATCTGCATCCGGGAATACTCCGGACAGGTGTCCGCGTCGGAGAAGTGCTGCATCAGCCCCACCGGCTCCAGGCCGGGAAGGGTACAGATCTCCTCCACCTCCGCCGCAGCCCGGCCGATGGTGTCCTCCTGGCACAGGAGGCCCAGGCGGCCCATGCCGGTGTCAAGCTGGAGGAAGCATTTGAGCCGTCCGCCGGCAGACAGGGACGCGGCGGAATGTTCCTTTGCCAGGGCCACGTCGTACACCGCCTGGGTCAGGTCGTACCGGAGCAGCTCCGCCGTGTACGCGGTGGGGGTGTAGCCCAGAATCAGGATGGGCCGGGTCAGCCCCGCCTCCCGCAGCTCCACAGCCTCGTCCAGGCAGGCCACCAGCAGGTAGTCTGCCCCCAGCGCCTCCAGCTTCCGCCCTACGGCCACGGCTCCGTGGCCGTAGGCGTTGGCCTTCACCAGTCCGGCAAACCGGCTGTGGGGGGCCAGCGCCCGGAGGGCGTGATAGTTTTCCGCCAGGCGGTCCAGGTGAATCTCCGCCCAGGTGCGTTTTGTCTCATTTGTCATGGTGCATCCCTCTTTTCTTCGTATTGTTTGGCCGTGGCCCAGGCGTTCACCCCACCTGGGACGCTCCCCGGCGCAGCTGCTCCTGATGATATTGCAGCGTGTACAGCTGGTAGTACCGGCCATGGCGGGCCAGAAGCTCCTGATGGGTGCCCTGCTCCAGAATCTCGCCGTGGGACAGGACGATGATATTGTCCGCGTGCTGAATGGTGGACAGGCGGTGGGCCACGATGAGCATGGTGCCCACGCTGCGCATCTTCTCCAGAGAGTCCTGAATCAGCAGCTCGGTCTCCGTGTCGATGTTGGCGGTGGCCTCGTCCAGAATCATGATGTCCGGCCTGTGGATGATGGTGCGGGCAAAGCTCAACAGCTGCCGCTGCCCGGCGGAGAAGTTGTTACCCCGCTCCCGCACAGGCTCGTCCAGACCGCTCTCCAGCCGGTCAATGAAGTGGTCGGCGTTCACATAGCGGCAGACCTCCATGACCTCCTCATCGGAGATGCCCTCCTCCCGGAGAAGGATATTGCTGCGGATGGTGCCGGAGAACAGGAACACGTCCTGGAGCATCTGCCCGAAGTGGCGGCGAAGGGAGGCAAGTTTGATGGTGCGGATGTCCACCCCGTCCAGGAGGATCTGCCCCTTCTGCACCTCGTAGTTCCGGCAGAGGAGGGACAGGATGGTAGTCTTGCCGGAGCCGGTGGAGCCCACAAAGGTCACCGTATCCCTGGCGTTCACATGGAAGGAGACCCCTTTCAGCACCCACTCTCCGGGGACGTA
>JAJQET010000172.1 GCA_021201515.1 Clostridiales bacterium
ATGCAGGTGTTCCGCTGCTCCGGGGCCGGAGGCCAGCACATCAACAAGACCTCCTCCGGCGTCCGGCTGATTCACAAGCCCACCGGGGTGGTGGTGTCCTCCACTCAGGAGCGGAGCCAGTTTCAGAACAAGGACACCTGCTACCGGATGCTCCGGGACAAACTGGTGCAGCTCCAGCTCCAGGCCCACGCGGAGAAGATCTCCGACCTGAAGGGGGTCCAGCTGAAAATCGAGTGGGGCAGCCAGATCCGCTCCTACGTCTTTATGCCCTACCAGATGGTGAAGGACCTCCGCACCGGCTACGAGACCAGCAATGTAAACGGCGTCATGGACGGCGACCTGGACGGCTTCATCAACGCCTACCTCACCGCCGACGCCACCGGCAACTGGGTCACCAAGTAATATCAGAAAGGAAGGGAACACGATGAAACAGGTTTGGAACCGGCTGCTCCCCGCCGCCCTGGCCCTGGCCGCCCTGCTCACTGGCTGCGGCAGCTCGGAAAGCGAGATCTCCGAAGGCAGCTACGAGCTGGTGCTGCAGGGGGACGAGTACAGCATCTATCAGTGGATCGGGGATGAGCTCCACGAAGACAGTGGGCAGAACCTGAGCAGCTACGCCGACGCCGACGTCTATCTCCGCTTCCCGGTGTTCCCCCTGACCTATACCGCCAGCGATGAGGATGTGGCCGAGGTGACCCTGGACGCCGCCTATAGCGTGGAAAGCAGTGATGTAGACCTGGAGGACTACTTCGACCTGCTGGACGATGCCTTCTCCTCCTATACCAACTACGTCCGTCAGGAGGATGAGGAGATCGGCGGCCTGACCTACTTCGTCTATGAGTACGACGGCGAGGCCACCAGCGGCGACGCCTACCGCGCCTACGGCCACATCACCCTGGCCTATGGCTTCTCCATCTCCTTCACCGCCTATGAGTACACCGACTGGGACAAGCACATCACCTATGAGGAAGTGTCGGAGATCCTGGAGAAGGTGTACGCCCTGGACATCCGGGAGAACGAGAGCGAGGAGGAGTCCTCCGCCTCCTCCGATGTGACGGCGGAGACTGTGGACGCCTCCTCCTCCGGCGTCACGGCGGAGGAGGAGTGACCGGCCCCCGGCAAATCTCCGGCTTTGCAACAAAAAATTCACAAAGAGGTGGTTGAAAACAAGCCGCCGTTATGGTAAAGTATACATACGGTAACTGCCATACGGCAACCAACTTGAAGGAGTGATTTCTTATGGTAAGAGTAATTTTGGACAAGCCCGGCGCCGGCAAGACCAAACAGCTCATCGAGCAGATCAACGCGGAAACGGAAGTGACCCAGGGCAATCTGGTTTGCATTGAACCGAAGCGGGAATTGACCTACGATCTTCATTATCATATTCGTCTGGTTTCGACGGAGGACTATCCCGTTCGGAGCCTGGAGGCGTTCCAGGGCTTTTTGGCCGGTATGTATGCCTCCAACTACGACATTACCCATATTTTCATTGACAACCTGATCAAAATCACCGGTGAGCGGGATTCTGTCCGCATTGAAAACTTCCTGAACTGGCTGGACAGCTTCAGCGAGAAGAACAACATCAAGTTCACCATCACCATGAACGCCGACCGTTTCACCCCCACGGACGGCATCAAGAAGTTCTGCTGAGCCCCTCTGACGGCGGCCTGGCCTGTCCCCCACATCCGCGCCGCAGGGCCGGATGTGGGGGCTTTTTGACGGAAAAAATTCATTCCCATGATGCAAAACATCCGAACGCCCGCCCCACACAGAGGATGACGTTCGGATGATTTTGACATGGTCGGAGTGCGGGGACTCGAACCCCGGGCCTCCTGCTCCCAAAGCAGGCGCGCTACCAACTGCGCAACACCCCGACAAGTATCCTTATTATACACGGACAGGGGGAAAAAAGCAAGACCCATCTTGCCCCCGGCGCAGAATCGTGCTACAATGCTTTTGTACCAATCGGAGAAAAACGGAGGAAAACCGCCATGAGAATGAGGAAGAAAAAGAACCTTGGCCCCAGGATGGAGCGGGTGGCCGCCCTGCTGGAGGAGGACCCCTGCGCCCGGCGGGGCCGGTGGCGCGATGCCCTGTCGGGGGCGGAGGAGCTTCGGCTGGAGATCGGCTGCGGCAAGGGCACCTTCACGGTGGAGACGGCGAAGCGTCACCCTCAGGCGCTGTTTGTGGCGGTGGAACGGGTGGCGGACGCCCTGGTGATGGGGATGGAGAAGGCCCTGGAGGAAGGGGTGTCCAACGTGCGGTTCGTCTGCGACGACGCCGCCCGGCTGGGGGAGATGTTCGCCCCGGGGGAGGTGGACCTCCTCTATATCAACTTCCCCGACCCCTGGCCCAGCCAGAAGCACGCCAAACGCCGCCTGACCTATGCGGACTTCCTGAAAAGCTATCGGGCCTTCCTGAAGCCGGGCGGGGAGATCCACTTCAAGACGGACAACCGCCCCCTGTTTGACTTTTCCCTGACCCAGTTCCCCCTGGCGGGGTACACCCTGAGCCAGGTGACGAATGACCTCCACCGTGATGACCCGGATGTGATTATGACCGACTTTGAGGCCCGCTTTGCGGCGGAGGGGGTCAAAATCAACCGCTGTGTAGCCACGGTGGCCGACCTGCCGGAGCAGGCGGAGCAGGTGGAGGAACTTTCCCTCCTCCAGTACTGGCAGGAGGGGGAGCGGGTGCCCCACGGCATGGAGCGGGTGGTGGAGCAGGAACGGCTGCGGCGGCAGGCGGAGGAAAAACGGCGGCAAATGGGGCGCTGACATCTGTTGGCTTTTCGCTGTGAGCGGTTAGAAGCTGTTAGCTATTAGCCGTTAGAACCCCTCCGCCCCCTGCGGGGGCACCTCCCCTTTCAGGGGAGGCGGGAAGTTGTTGTAATTTCAGCGTTCCTTTAAGTGGAAAACCTGGCGGGACAGTCAGATGTCCACGACCAAAGGGCAACAAAATTGCCGCCCGTTCCGCCGTAAGGCA
>JAJQET010000263.1 GCA_021201515.1 Clostridiales bacterium
GTTGTTAATCTGCGCCGCACCGAACCGGAGGGCTGGGGGGATGACGCCCCGCCTCCCCGTCCGCCGGATGACATCATCTATGAGCTCCACGTCAAGGACTTCTCCTGGGCGGAGAGCGGCGGCTTTCCCCGCGCTGAACGGGGCAAATACCTGGCCTTCACCCGCACCGGCACCACCCTGTACGGGGAGGGGCAGTACCCCACCGGCATCGACTACCTGAAACGGCTGGGCATCACCCACGTCCAGCTGATGCCCGTCTTTGACTTCGACCAGGTGGACGAGGGGGGCGACCCTGCCGAGTACAACTGGGGTTATAACCCCGTCCACTACAATGTGCCGGAGGGCTCCTACGCCACCGACCCGGACAGGGGCGCGGTCCGCATCCGGGAGCTGAAAATGCTGGTGCAGGCCCTCCACCAAAACGGGCTGCGGGTGGTGATGGATGTGGTGTATAACCACACCAGCCACCGGGACTCCTGCCTGGAGCGGACGGTGCCCGGCTACTACTACCGCACCAACCCGGACGGCAGCTGGTCCGACGGCTCCGCCTGCGGCAACGACGTCGCCAGCGAGCGGGAGATGTGCCGCCGGTACATCGTCAGCTCCGTCCTCTACTGGGCGGAGGAATACCACATGGATGGCTTCCGGTTCGACCTGATGGGCCTGCTGGCCACGAAGACCATGGAGGCGGTCCGCGCCGCCCTGGCCGACCGCTGGGGCCGTGGGGAGAAGCTGGTCTACGGCGAGCCCGGGGGGGCGGGGGCCTCCAACCTGGCGGAGGGCAGCCTTCCGGCGGACACCGCCCACCTGTCCGGGATGGATTTGGAGATCGGGGCCTTCTGCGACGCCACCCGGGACACCGTGAAGGGGAGCGCCCTGGGGCTGGGCAGCGTGGGCTTTGTGAACGGCGGAACCGGCCTTGGGTCGGAGGCGCTGCGCTGCGCCGCCGGGTGGTGCCGCCCGGGGCAGCGGTTCTCCGCCGCCGCCCCCTCCCAGGTCATCACCTACCTCTCCGCCCACGACAATCAAACCCTGTGGGACAAGCTGGTCTGCACCCTTGACCCGGAGCGGCGGTATGACCGGATGGACCCAAAACTTCTCCGGGTCAACCGGCTGGCGGCGGCCATGCTGTTCACCTGTCAGGGCAGGCTCTTTCTGCTGGCGGGGGAGGAGTTCGCCCGGACGAAGCAGGGGCTGGACAACACCTACAACGCCTCCCCGGAGCTGAATCAAATCGACTGGGCGCGGGCCTGGCAGAACCGGGGGCTGGTGGACTACTATCGGGGCCTCATCGCCCTGCGAAAGCTGTTGCCCGGTTTGTGTGACAAATCCCCGGAGGCGGAACACCGCATCTGGGACAAGCGGGTCTACAATGACCGGTGTGTCTCCTTCCGGGTGGACAACCGCCCCTCGGAACGGTGGCAGGAGCTGCTCATCGTCTGGAACGCAGGCGACAGCCCAGTGGCGCTGGACATCGCGCCGGGGGAGTGGCAGGTGCTGGCGGACGGCGGGGACAGCTTCCTGTGGCAGAAGGCCCAGCGGCTGAAACGCCCGGAGGTGGGGCCGATGTCCGCCCTGGTGCTGGGCCGGCAGGCCGCTGAAAAATAACGCCGGGAGAGAGGGAATCGGCATGAACTTTATCTATGGAAAGCAGGATTTTCCAAATCTCCGGCGGGGACAGGAGACCTGTTGGCTGCTGACCAACGGCCTGGGGGGCTTCTCCTCCCAGACCATCCTCGGCGGCGTGAGCCGCTGCGACCAGGCAGTGCTGATGGCCTGCACCCAGCCTCCCAACCGGCGGTGGAATCTGATTCACCGGCTGGAGGAGGCGCTGACAGTGGGGGAGAACGCCGTCCACCTGTCCGGCCAGCAGTTGGAGGACGGGGAGGAGGACGGCTGGCGCTGGCTCTCCACCTTCCGGTGGGACGGCCTGCCCTGCTGGCGCTACCATGTCCATGGGGTGGAGGTGGAGAAGCGCCTTGCCATGGCCTTTGAGGAGAACACGGTGGCGGTGACCTACCGCATCCGGAACGACTCCCCCTTCCCCTGCACCCTGCCCGTCACCCCCTGGATGCTCTTTGCCCCCAAGGGGGAGGCGCTGCGGCCGGGGCAGACCCTGACGCTGGAGGGGAACGTGATTTCCGCAAGTGGGCTGCGGCTCCATGTTTCAACCAACGGAACCCTTGTCCCCCAGCCCCTCTGCGGCCAGTGGCTCTGCTATGAGGACGACGCCAGGGACGGGCGGTGGGACAGGGGACAGGCCCTGTCCAACTGCATCCTCCATTATACGGTGCCCGTCGGGGCGGAGGAGATGCTGGAGGTGGTGTTTTCCACCGGGCCGGAAAGCCGCCCGGCAGGGGACATCCTCCACGCTGCCCGGCAGCGGGTGGAGGGCCTGGCCGACCTGTGCGGTCTGTCATCCCCCGCCGCCCGGCAGCTGGCGGTGAGTGCCGACGCATTTCTCTCCCGGCGGCAGTCCACCGGCGGCAAGACCATTCTGGCGGGCTATCCCCTCTTTGAGGACTGGGGGCGGGACACAATGATCGCCCTGCCCGGCTGCGCCCTGACCACCGGGCGGTATCAGGACGCGAAAAGCATTTTGCAGACCTTCATGGCCTACGAGCGGGAGGGACTGCTGCCCAACCTGTTCCCGGAAGGGGGCGTGGCCCCGGAGTACAACACGGTGGACGCCGCCCTGCTCTTCATCAACGATGTGTATCTCTACCACCGGCGGACGGGGGACGACGCCTTTCTCCGGGAGGCATACCCCGTCATGGCCCGCATCGTCGCCTGCTACCGGCGGGGCACCGCCCACGGCATCCGTCAGGACGGGGACGGCCTGCTGACGGCAGGGGAGGGGCTGGATCAGGTGACATGGATGGACGTGCGGGTGGGGGACATCCTCCCAACCCCACGCCATGGCAAGCCGGTGGAGGTCAACGCCTACTGGTACAA
>JAJQET010000101.1 GCA_021201515.1 Clostridiales bacterium
CAGTGCTTCGCCACCGCCAGGCCGATGCAGCCGGTGCCGCAGCAGAGATCCAGCACACGGGCATGGTCCCCGGCCCGTCCGGCCAGCTCGATGGCCCGCTGGGCCACCGTTTCCGTGTCGCTGCGGGGGATGAGGGTGTCCGGCGTCACCAGCAGGTTCAGCCCCATGAAGTCCCACTCCCCCAGGATGTAGGCCAGCGGCTCCCCTTTCAGACGGCGCTGGAGCAGGCCGTTCAGTTTGGCCTCCAGCTCCGGCGTGGCATAGAGCCGCAGACTGGCGAAAAATTCCTCTTTCCCCTTGCCGGAGGCGAAGCAAATCAGCTCCCTGGCCTCCAGCTGGGCCGCCTCCACCCCGGCCAGCCGCAGCTGCTGGCGGGTGTCCAGGTAAAGGGTATTGTAGGTTTTCAGCATAGCGACGCCTTCCTTCTCCGCACAGACCGCCCGGCCCTTTACCAGGCGTCCTGCCCTTTCTGCTCCGGCAGCACTGCCTTCAGCGAGGCAATGCCCACCTCTATCATGGAATCATCCGGTTCGTTTGTGGTAAAATTCTGCATCCACAGGCCGGGGGCGACGAGAAAACGGGTCAGGGCGTTGTCGTGCCTGCCGGCGAAGCGGTTAAATTCATAGCTGATGCCCACGATGACGGGCAGGCTCAGGAGCTGGAGCAGGATCCGCACCAGCACGTTAGGGGGCGTGATGAAGGTGAACATCACGGCGTGGACCAGGATGGCCAGGGCCACCACCACGAACAGGAAGCTGGTGCCGCATCTGGGGTGATGACGGGGCATTTTGCGGACGTTCTCCACCGTCAGCTCCAGCCCCCGCTCATAGCAGAAGATGGTCTTATGCTCCGCGCCGTGGTAGGCGAACACCCGTTTCATCTCCTCCATCCGGGAACAGAGAACCAGGTACAGCAGGAACACCGCAATGCGGACGGCCCCTTCTATCAGGCTGACGGCCAGCTTGCTCATGGGAACAAGTTTCCCCAGCAGGTTGGTCAGCACCGTAGGCAGCAGGAAGAACAGCCCCACTGAGAAGCAAACCGCCAGCACCACGGCGAAGTAGACCACGAACTTGGACAGGGCCTCACTGCCGAATTTGCGCTCAATCCACTGCTCCAGCTTGGTGGGCTGCTCCTCTTCCTCCTCCGGGTAGAACTCGGCGGAGTACATCAGCGCCTGGACCCCCTTCACCATGGAGTCCAGGAAGTTGACCACCCCCCGGATGAAGGGCACGCCCAGGATGGGGTACCGCTCCTTGATGAGGTGCAGCTCCTCCACCTTCTCCTCCAGCCCGCCGTCAGGGCGGCGGATGATGATGGCCTGCTTCTCCGGCCCCCGCATCAGGATGCCCTCCAGCAGGGCCTGTCCGCCGATGGATGTGCGAAATTCCCCCTGTTCGGGGGAGGATTGTTTGCTCATGGAAATGCTCCTTTTTTGATTCTATCAAACATCTGTTCGGATTGCAAGGGGATTTTTAGCGGCTGGTGGTTAGCGGCTGGCAGCCGTTGGTAGGAACCGCTGTCTTTCCCCTATTCCGTAGGGGCGAACAGTGTTCGCCCGCCCGTTATCGCCCGGAAAAAGTTCCCAAATATCACGATACGTCTGTAGGGGCGGCCCCTGGCCGCCCGAAGGAACCGCCCGCTTACCCCTTCTTACTCCGTTTCGTCCTCCGCCTCGCCATAGAGCCACCCTGCCAGGGTCTCCCTGGCATAGTCCCAGTCATTGATGACCAGCACCGAGCCGATGCCGCTGATGCTCTGGTTGGAGTACATATCGTCGGTGGGCAGGCGGTAGGACAGAATGCCGTTGTCCTTCATACTGTAGGCGCTGACCCCCACCCCCGCAATCTGGAGGGCGGTCATGTCGGTGGTCAGGTCATCGGCAATGGAGTTGTAGACGGACAGGAGGCTGAAAACGCTCCGGGTTTTCAGCTGGTTAAAGACAGCGGTGATGACGTTGCGCTGGCGCTGAGTGCGCTCAAAGTCATACTGCCCCACCTTCCGGGTGCGGGCATAGTCCAGCGCGGCGGCGCCGTCCAGGAGGTTCACCCCGGCGGTGACGTCATAGGGGCCGTCGGTGAGGTAGGACAGATATTCGCCGTTCTCGCCGCCTCGGAGGTAGTTGGCCTCCTCCTCGTTCAGCTCGATTTCCACGCCCCCCAGGGTGTCGATGACGTCGATGAAGCCCTCAAAGTCGATGGCCACGTTGTAGTCGATGGTGACGCCGTAGTTCACGGCGATGGTCTCGTCCAGCAGGGAGACGCCCCCCAGGGAGTAGGCGGCGTTCAGCTTCTGGGCGGAATAGCCGGGTATCTCCACATAGGTGTCCCGCATCAGGGAGACCATGGACATCTGATTGGTGTTCTGGTTGATGCTGAGGATAATCATGGTGTCGGAGCGGCCGGTGTCCCCCTCGGAGCGGCTGTCCTGGCCGATGAGCAGGATGTTGCACACCCCCTCCACCGAGGTGGAGACGCTCTCCGTCTCAAGGTCGGCGCTGCCCATCTCCGAGGCGGAGAAGGTGCCCAGCTTGCTGATCTGATAGCCCAAAAAGGCCACAGCCCCGGCGGCCAGGACGATAATGACCACCAGCACCCGCAGCAGCACCCGAAGGCCGCTGCCTTTTTTATGCTTCTTCCCGTTTTCCACGGAAAATCAAGTCCTTTCTGATTCTGTGAACGGTTATACAGACGTCGCTGCGGGGTTTCCCTTGATTCAAGCTCTGGCCGCCCGCCGAAACCGCCTGCTTGCCCCGGGCGGCCAAGGGCCGCCCCTACAAAAAAGTAAAGATTTAGGCTTTACGCTCTACTACAGAGTAAAGTAGCAGCGGCGTTCCTCTGAGGGGAAAACGTGGTGGGACAGTCAGATTTCCGCGACCGGATGATAACAGGAAAGCTCTCCAGCCGCCATCGGCGGCAGCTTTGGTGCGTGACAAGTTACATCGTCTCTGACGG
>JAJQET010000336.1 GCA_021201515.1 Clostridiales bacterium
CCCTCCGCCGTCACCCGGAGGGTATTCCCCCGGTTCAGGGCGCGGCTCAGTAGCAGCTCTGACGCCGGGTTCTCCAGATGCTGACGGAGATACCGCCGCATGGGCCGGACGCCGTACACCGGGTCGTGGCCCTGCCGGGCCACCAGGGCCAGGGCGGACTGCTCCATCCGGAGGGCGACCCCCTGGCTCCGAAGCCGCCCGGCGCACTGCTCCGCCAGCAGTCCGGCGATTTGCAGGATCTCCCCTTCCGTCAGGCTGTGGAAGCAGATCACCTCGTCGATGCGGTTCAGAAACTCCGGCCGGAACCGCTGCCGCAGGGCGGCGTGCACCGCCCGCTCCCCGTCCTGGGGGGTACCGCCCCCGAAGCCCAGGGGATGTGTGTTCTGTGCCAGGGCCTCCGCCCCGGCGTTGGTGGTCATGACGATCACCGCGTTGCGGAAGTCCGCCCGGTTGCCGTGGCTGTCGGTGAGGATGCCGTCCTCTAGCAACTGGAGCAGCAGGTTGCACACCTCGCCGTGGGCCTTCTCCAGCTCGTCAAACAGCACCACCCGATAGGGGCGCTTGCGGATGGCCTCGGTGAGCCTGCCCCCTTCCTCGTAGCCCACATACCCCGGCGGAGAACCGATGAGCCGGGCCACGCTCTGGGCCTCCATGAACTCGCTCATGTCCAGCCGGAGGAGGGCGTCCTCGCTGCCGAACAGGGCCTGGGCCAACGCCCGGCACAGCTCCGTCTTGCCCACGCCGGAGGGCCCGGCGAAGAGAAAGGAACCCACAGGCCGGTTTTCCTCCTTCAACCCGGAGCGGCTCCGGCGGATGGCGGCGGCCACGGCGGAGACGGCGCTGCGCTGCCCCACCACACGGCGGTGAAGGGTGTCCTCCAGGGCCAGGAGCCGCCGGGTCTCGTCCTCCGTCAGGGCGGAGACGGGCACCCCCGTCCACAGGGACAGCACCTGGGCGATATGCTCCCCGGTGACATTCCCGTGGCGGGGGCCGGAGCGCTGCCGCCATTGGGCCTTACCCTCCTCCAGCTCCCGGCGGAAGCTCTGCTCCACATCCCGGAGGAGGGCGGCCTTTTCAAAGTCCTGCTCCCGGATGGCGGATTCCAGGGCCTGCACCGCCTCCTTCCGCTTCCGGTCCAGGGCGGCCAACTCCGGCGGCAGGGATTCCGCCGCGATTTTCGCCCGGGCGGCGGCCTCGTCCATCAGGTCCACCGCCTTGTCCGGCAGGTACCGCTCCGGCAGGTACCGCTGGCTCAGGGTGACGGCGGCGGTCAGGACCTCATCGGTGATGTTCATCCGGTGGTGTGCCTCGTACTTGGGCCGCAGAGCCTTTAAAATGGACAGGGCGGTGGCCTCGTCCGGCGGCTCCACCGTCACCGGCTGGAAGCGGCGCTCCAGGGCGGCGTCCTTGCGGATATACTTCCGGTATTCCTCATGGGTGGTGGCCCCCAGTACCTGGAGTTCACCCCGGCTCAGGGCGGGTTTCAGGATGCTGGCGGCGTCGATGCTGCCCTCGGCGCTGCCCGCCCCCACAATGGTGTGCAGCTCGTCGATGAAGAGGATCACGTTGCCCATCCGCTGCACGTCCTTGATGAGCCGCTTCACCCGCTCCTCAAACTCGCCCCGGTACTTCGTCCCCGCCACGGTGCTGGTCAGGTCGATGGACATGAGCCGTTTGGATTTCAGCCCCTCCGGCACCGTCCCCGCCGCAATGCGCTGGGCCAGAGCCTCGGCGATGGCGGTCTTGCCCACGCCAGGCTCCCCCAGGAGGACGGGGTTGTTCTTCGTCCGGCGGCACAGGATTTGAATCACCCGGTCCAGCTCCTCCTCCCGGCCCGCCACCGGGTCCAGCTGGCCGGTCTCCGCCATGCGGGTTAGGTCACGGGAGAACTGCTCCAGCAGGCGGTTCTCCCGGACGGCCTCCCCTTCTCTGGGCTTCCTGTCCCGGAAGGAGGAGCTGTCCCCAGAGGAGGCGTAAACCTCCCGGTAAAGGGTGTGGAGGTCGATGCCGCTGCCCCCCCAGAATCCGGGCGGCGGCGCCGTCCCCCTCCTTTAAAATGCCCGCCAGCAGATGGCCGGTGCCCACATAGCGCGCTCCGCTGCGGCAGCACTCCGCCGCGGCCAGCTCCACAATGCGCCGCAGCCGTGGGGTCATCCCCTGGGAGGGGGGATTGCCGGAGGCTCCCACCCCCACAAAGGAGGAGACCAGGGTGCGCACCATGTCCTCCTTCAGCCCGGCGGAGGCCAGGGTGCGGGCGGCCACCCCCTGGCCCTCCTCCATCAGTCCCAGCAGCAGATGCTCGCTGCCCACATAGCCGTGACCCAGCCGCCCGGCCTCCGCCTGGGCCAGGCGCAGGGACTCCTGGGCCCGGAAGGTCAAATCACAATTCAAAGGGTTCTCATCCTTTCCTCACAGGTTTCCTCTATTCTATGCCGGATTTTCCGGATTTAAACGGGAAAGGAAGGAGATGGGAAAATAGCTGTTGGCTGTTAGCTCTTAGCAAACCCCTCCGCCCCCTGCCGGTGGAGGGGTGACTAGCGGCTAACAGCCAACATCTGCCATAAATATTCAAAAAAACTCACAAATTTTTGTTGCTCCCTCCGATCATTTATGGTAGAATAATACCATGAACGGAGTTCAGCCGCCAAATCCGTCCCCGGAACCGCGCTGACCCCCGCCTCATACTACTATTATCACGGCCCGCCATGCCGAGGCCCAAGAAACAGGAGTGGATTGACTATGAATCATATGATACGGATTCCCACCAAAAATGACCGCCTGATCCTCCGCGTGGCACAGGGGCATTTCGCCACCAGCCACAGCCATATCAATTACTACATTGACGTCACCACCCAGAAGACCCGCCTGTCTGAGGCGAAGGAGGTGGCGAAGGAGCTGGTGCGCAGCTACCAGACCACCACCATTGTGGAC
>JAJQET010000209.1 GCA_021201515.1 Clostridiales bacterium
GACCCTGGAGCCGGGGGACTACCGGCTCAACCTCACCGCAGACGACCATTATCAGCTCTGGCTGAACGGCGTGTACACGGGCCAGGGCCCCGCCCCCGCTTACCCGGAGCGGTATCCCTACCTGACCTACCCCCTGACCGGGGGGCAGACCGTCACCCTCGCCCTTCACCTGTACTATCAGGGGCTGATCAACCGGGTTTGGAACAGCAGTGACGGACGCTTCGGCCTGTGGGCGGAGCTGCTCGGCCCGGAGGGCACGGCCTGCCCCATCGACTGGAAGTACCAAATCTGCACTGCCTACTCCGGCACGCCGGTGGGCTATGCCACCCAGTTTCTGGAGGATTTCGATTCCAGACGGTACCCTGAGGGCTGGGAGCTGCCCGGCTTCGACGATGCGGCCTGGGGCCGCCTTGTCCCCGCGCCCTGGGCGGATTACCGGCTGATTCCCCATGAGACCGCTCCCTCTGGGAGGGAGAGGCGGAAGCGGCGGAGGTGCGCCCCATCCCCGGCGGGCTGCTTCTGGACTTTGGCCGGGAGCTGGCGGGAACCCTCTGTCTGAACGCCAGAGGACACGCCGGGCAGTCCGTGCTGCTCCGCTTCGGGGAGGAGCTGAACCCAAAAGGCCGTGTGCGGTACGAGCTGCGGTGCAACTGCCGCTATCAGGAGCGCTGGACGCTGGACGAAGGGAAAAACACTTTACACCACTACGACTACAAGGCGTTCCGCTATGCGGAGGTGCTGTATCCGCCGGGAGTGGAGGTGTGGAACCTCCGGGCCAGGGAGCGGCATCACCCCATGGACGAGGGGCTATGTACCCTCCGTTGTCCTACGGACGAGTTGGAGGACATCTTCGCCATCTGCAAGAACGCCGTCCGCTGCTGCACCCAGGACAGCTTCCTGGACTGTTGCACCCGGGAAAAGGGGCAGTACCTGGGGGACGCCGTCATCACCGCCCGTTCTCACCTGTGGCTCACCGGCGACCCGTCCATGCTCCGCAAGTGCATCCGGGATTTTCTGGCCTCGGCCAAAGTGTCCCCAACCCTGATGGGGGTGGCCCCCGGGTCGCTGATGCAGGAGATCGGGGACTTCTCCCTGCTGTTTCCCCAGCTGGTGTGGACAGACTGGGCATTTACCGGGGACAGGGCGTTCTTGGGCGAATGTCTCCCCACCATTACGGCCATGTTGGACACCTTCGCCGCCAAATGGCAGCGGGCCGACGGCCTGCTGGACACGGTGGACGAGCTGTGGAACCTGGTGGACTGGCCGGAAAACCTGCGGGACGGCTATGACTTCTCCCTGACCAGACCCATTGTTGGGGCGGGGGTCCACAACGTCATCAACGCCCTGTGGTACGGGGCGCTGGAGGCGGAGGAGCGGATGCGCGGCCTGCTGGGCCTGCCGGGAGAGAACCGCTCGGAACAGGTGAAAGAGGCGTTCCTGCGCACCTTCTACCGCCCGGAGAAACGGCTGCTTGCTGACAGCGAGGTCAGCACACACTGCTCTCTCCACGCCAACCTCTACGCCGCTTATTTCGGCCTGCTGCCGGAAGAGGGGTGGGACGCCTATGAAAAACTGCTCTGCACCCCCGGACGGGTTTGCGGAGCCATGCCCATGTACTTTGCCCTGCGGGGGCTGGGGCGCATGGAAAAATACGACACCCTTTACCAGCTGCTGACCCGGACAGACGAATACGGCTGGCGAAATATGCTCCGGGAAGGGGCCACTGCCTGCTTTGAAGCCTGGGGCAAGGAACAGAAGTGGAACACCAGCCTGTGCCACGCCTGGTCCAGCGGGGCAATCCCCCTGCTGATTGAGGAGTTGGCGGGGCTGCGGCCCGACCCGGACAGCCGGTTGGGGCTGCGGTTTGACCCTCGTCTGCCGGAGGCGCTGGACGGATTCACCCTACAGGCGCCCTTCCGGGGAGGGCTGTTAAAGGTGACAAAAGCGCGGGGCACCCCGCCCACATTGGAAAGGATGGAACTGGAATGCTTTACCCAAAACTGAACGAAGCCCGCACCCTGCTGGCGCTGAACGACATCTGGGCCTTCCGGACGGCGGGGGCGGAGGATTACCCTCGCTCGTGGATGGAGGCCCCCATGGAGGACGCGCTGACCATGGCGGTGCCCGCCTCCTACAATGACCAGAAGGACGACGTGAACCTCCGCGCCCACTACGGCTGGGCGGTGTACCAGCGCACCTTCACCGTCCCCCGGAGTATTCTGGGGGAGCGGGTCGTCCTCCGCTTCGGCGCCGTGACCCATACCGCTGAGGTCTACCTGAACGGCCATAAGCTGGGGAGCCACAAGGGGGGCTTCCTGCCCTTTGAGTTCGAGGTGAATGACGCCCTGGTGCCCGGCCTCAACCTGCTGGCTGTGGCGGTGGACAACCGGGTGAATTACGGCACCCTGCCCGTAGGCAACGAGAACACCGTGGCATTCTTCGGCTCCGACAATCCGGGGGTGCCCTCCATTGAGCTGGCCAAGACCCGCTGCAAACCCGCCAACAAGCCCAACTTCGACTTCTTCAACTATGCCGGCATCATCCGCCCGGTGTACCTCTACACCACTCCGAAAAGCTATATCCGGGACATCACCCTGGTGCCCTCTCTCGACGGAGGGGACGGCCTGGTGGACTACCGGGTGGACACCGTCGGAGAAGGAGCCGTCCATGTGACCATTCTGGACGCGGCGCGGCGCACCGTGGCAGAAGAGGAGGGGGCCGAAGGCCAGTGCCGCATCCCCAGCGCCACCCTCTGGCAGCCGGGGAAGGCGTACCTCTACACCGCCCGCATCACCTTCGGGGAGGACGTGTATGAGCAGACCGTCGGCGTCCGCACCGTGGAGGTGCAGGGCACCCGGTTCCTCATCAATGGCAAGCCCTTCTACTTTAAGGGCTTCGACAAGCACGAGGACAGCTTTTTCC
>JAJQET010000107.1 GCA_021201515.1 Clostridiales bacterium
CCCTCCTTACCGCCTTCTGACCGGCCGTGGGAGCCTCAACCAAGAACCACCAGGAACGTACCTAATCGCAAAACCAATGATTGCAATTGTGGGCCGGCCCAACGTGGGCAAGTCCATGCTCTTTAACCGGCTGGTGGGGGAGCGGCTGTCCATCGTGGAGGACACCCCCGGTGTCACCCGGGACAGGCTGTATGCCGACTGCGAGTGGCTGGGCCGGACGTTCACCGTGGTGGACACCGGCGGCATCGAGCCACGGAACGACAACGAGATTCTGAACTTCATGCGGGAGCAGGCGGAGATTGCCATTCAGAACGCCACCGTCATCATCTTTGTCTGTGACATCCGGACGGGCATCACCGCCAACGATGAGGCGGTGGCCTCCCTCCTCCAGCGTTCCCGCAAGCCCATCGTGCTGGCCGTCAACAAGTGCGACAGCACTGGCCAGGCCGCCCTGAACAACACCGACATCTACGAGTTTTACAACCTGGGCCTGGGGGACCCCATCGCCGTCTCCGCCGTCCACGGCATCGGCGTGGATGAGATGCTGGAGGCCTGCTTCTCCTACTTCCCGGAGGAACCGGAGGAGGCCGGGGAGGAGGACGTGATTAAGGTGGCCATCATCGGCAAGCCCAATGTGGGCAAGTCCTCCCTGACCAACAAGATTCTGGGGGAGGAGCGGGTCATCGTCTCCGATGTGGCAGGCACCACCCGGGACGCGGTGGACAGCTACTTTGAAAATCAGTACGGCAAATACTGCTTCATCGACACGGCAGGGATGCGGAAGAAGAGCCGCGTCAACGACCGGGTGGAGCAGTTCTCCGTCCTCCGGGCCACTATGGCCATTGACCGGGCGGATGTCTGCCTCATCCTCATCGACGCCCACGAGGGGGTCACCGAGCAGGATACCAAGGTGGCCGGGCTGGCCCACGAGGCCGGGAAGCCCTCCATCGTTGTGGTGAACAAGTGGGACGACATCGAGAAGGACGACAAGACCATGGACCGGTTTAAGGAGGATATCCGCCGGGACCTGTCCTATATGCCCTACGCCCCCATGGCCTTCATCTCCGCCAAAACCGGCCAGCGGGTGAACACCCTGTTCCAGCTCATCAACAAGGTATACGAAGCCTCGCTGATGCGCATTACCACCGGTATGCTGAACTCCGTCCTGGCGGACGCCACCACCCGGGTGCAGCCCCCTACCGACCGGGGCCGCCGCCTGAAAATCTACTATATGACCCAGGTCAGCGTGGCGCCCCCCACATTTGTGGTGTTCTGCAATGAGAAGAAGCTGTTTCATTTCTCTTACCAGCGCTATCTTGAAAACCAGATTCGGGGCACCTTCGGCCTGGACGGCACGCCGATCCGTATGCTGATCCGGCAAAAAGGAGACAAGGAGGAGAATTTTTGATGAGCGAAGTGATAAAGACCGTTGGCCTGATCGTCCTGGTGGCGGCAGTTTCCTATCTGCTGGGCTGCTGCAACTGGGCGCTGATTATCTCCAAATATATTCTCCACGACGATGTGCGCAACCACGGCAGTGGCAACGCCGGGCTGACCAACTTCTACCGGGTGTTCGGCAAGAAGATGGTGGTCTGGGTGGTGGTTGGCGACCTGGCCAAGGCCATCCTGGCCTGCGCCTTTGGCGGCTGGATTTTTGGCACCATGTTGGACTATGCCGTGGCAGGCAAGCTGGTGGGGGGTATCTTCTGCATTTTGGGCCACTCCTTCCCCTGTATGTTCGGCTTCAAAGGGGGCAAGGGCGTCCTGGCCGGGGCCGGGGTCATCCTCAGCATGGACTGGCGGATTGCCCTGATCTGTCTGGGCGTGTTCGTCCTGATCGTGGTCTGCACCAGAATGGTCTCCCTTGGCTCCATGGTGGCGGCGGTGCTGTTCCCCATCACCTGCTGGACCATCTATCATGACGGCCTGGTGGTGGTGTTGGCCTGTGTGGCCAGCGTGCTGATTGTGGTGCGCCACAAGGACAACGCCAAGCGCATTGCCCACGGCGAGGAAAACAAGTTTGAGTTCAAAAAGGAGTGACCGATATGAAGAAGATTGTTGTATTGGGCTCCGGCGCCTGGGGGACAGCGCTGGCGCTGCTGCTGCTGGAAAACGGCAACGACGTGACCATGTGGAGCTTCTTCCAGAGCGAATGTGACACCTTGAAGGCCAACCGGGAAAACCCCATGCTCCAGGGCGTTCCCATCCCTGAGGAGCTGGGCCTCACCGCCGACATGGGCTGCGCGGCGGAGGCGGACGTGGTGGTGCTGGCCACCCCCTCCTTCGCCTGCCGCTCCACCGCCGCCCAGCTGAAATCCATCGTCCGCCCTGGTACGGTGATCGTCAGCGTGGGCAAGGGCTTTGAGCAAAAGACCTCTCTGCGGCTCAGCGAGGTCATCGAGTCAGAGCTTGGCCCGGACTGCCCCATCGTGGTGCTGTGCGGCCCCACCCACGCCGAGGAGGTGGGCCGGAGGGTGCCCACCGCCATTGTGGCGGCCTCCAAATCCAGGGATGCCGCCGAGCTGGTGCAGGACCTCTTTATGAACCAGCGGTTCCGGGTGTACACCTCCTCTGACGTGGTGGGCTGCGAGGTGGGGGCCGCCCTGAAAAACGTGATGGCGCTGTGCGCCGGGGTCATCGACGGCATGGGCTATGGCGACAACACCAGGGCTATGATGATGACCCGTGGGCTGACGGAGATGGCCCGGCTGGGCACCGCCATGGGCGGCTATCAGTCCACCTTCGCCGGGCTCACCGGGGTGGGGGATTTGATCGTCACCTGCACCAGCACCCACTCCCGGAACCACACCGCCGGTGTGCTGATCGGTCAGGGCATGACCCCACAGGAGGCGCTGGACGCCATGGGCGGCAAGGTGGTGGAGGGCTACTATGCCGCCGCCACCGGTGTGGAGTTGGC
>JAJQET010000109.1 GCA_021201515.1 Clostridiales bacterium
TCCCAGGGGTGGAACCCCTCCCCCACCGCCGACCGGTAGTTTGCCATCAGCACCTTTGCCCCTTCCCAGCCCTCCGGCAGGGGGAACCGGGCGGGCTGGCCGCTGAAATTGCAGACCACCAGCAGTTCCTCCTCCGCCATGCGGCGCAGGCAGGCGAAGATTTGGGGGTCATCCTCCGCCAACAGGGTGAAGTCCCCCTCTGACAGGACGGGCAGCGCCTTCCGCAGGGCGATGAGCCGCCGGTAATAGTGGAACACAGAGTTTTCGTCCGCCGCCTCCGCCGCCGCGTTGATTTCCCTGTAATTGGGGTTCACCGGCAGCCAGGGCGTCCCGGTGGTGAATCCGGCGGCGGGGCCGCTGTCCCACTGCATAGGGGTGCGGGCATTGTCCCGGCTCCTGGCATAGATGGAGGCCATGACCTTCTCCTCCGGGACTCCGGCGGCGATTCTGGCCCGGTAGAGGTTCAGGGTCTCCACATCCCGGTAGGCGTCCATGGGGAGGCGGATGTTGGTCATGCCCAGCTCCTCCCCCTGATAGATGTAAGGGGTGCCCTGCATCCCGTGGAGCATGGTGGCCAGCAGCTTGGCAGACTGCACCCGGTACGCCCCGTCGTCCCCCCAGCGGGAGACGGTGCGGGGCAGGTCGTGGTTGTTCAAAAACAGGCTGTTCCACCCCTGCCCGTGAAGCCCCGTCTGCCAGCGGGCAAAGCTCCGTTTCAGCTCCACAAAGGGAAGGGGGGCCAAATCCCACTTCTCCCCACCGGGCTGCTGGTCCAGCCCCATCTGCTCGAACTGGAACACCATGGACAGCTCGCTGCCGTCCGGGGCGCTGTACCGCCTGGCCCGCTCCAGATTCACCCCCCAGGTCTCCCCCACGGTGACGAGGCAGCCCTTTTGAAAGACCTGGGCGCTGAGTTCCCGGAGGTACCCGTGGAGCCGGGGGCCGTTGACGGTGATGCCGTTGTCCGGCTCCTTGGCGATCTGGTCGATGACGTCCAGCCGGAAGCCCTCCACCCCCCGCTCCATCCACCAGAGGAGCATTTGATAGAGCGCCCGGCGCACCGCCGGGTTCTCCCAGTTCAAATCTGGCTGCTGGGGGGCAAACTGGTGAAAGTAGTACTGCCCCACATCGGGCACCCAGTCCCAGGCCGGGCCGCCGAAGGCGGCCTTCATATCGTTGGGCAGGCGGCCGGGTTCCCCGTCCCGCCAGATGTAGTAATTATGATAGGGGTTGTCCCGGCCCTTGCAGGCCTCCCGGAACCAGCGGTGCCGGTCAGAGGTGTGGTTCAGCACCATGTCCAGGATGATGGAGATGCCCCGTTTTTTTGCCTCCCGGATGAGGGCCTGCATCTGCCCCATGGTGCCGAACATGGGGTCGATGGCCTGATAGTCGGACACGTCATAGCCGTTGTCCACCTGGGGGGAGGCGTACACCGGGGAGAGCCAGATGCCGTCCACCCCCAGCTCTGCCAAATAGTCCAGCCGACGGAGGACGCCCCCCAGGTCGCCGACGCCGTCCCCGTCGCTGTCCTGAAAGCTCTTGGGGTAGATTTGGTAGAAAACGGCCTGCTTCCACCAGCCGGGCTTTGTCTTGTCTAGCATGGGGATTCCTCCTTTCGTTTCATAATCTGCGGGCGGAACCTCCTGAGGGCGGCCGCCGCCGGCGGGAAGGCGGTCAGCCGCCACTCCCAGTTGGGGGAGCCCACCGTCCCCGGCAGGTTCATCCGGGCTTCGCCCCCCAGCTCCATCAGGTCGGCCAGGGGAAAAACCACCAGCTCGCAGGGGCTTTCCAGCATGGTGCGGATGATGCCCTGACAGGGGCTGCCCTGGCTCTGGCCCTGCCGTTTCAGCCACTTCCGCAGTTTCCGCCGCTGGGGGATGGTGCGGGACAGGTACCATTCCCGCAGGGTGGCGTTGTCATGGGTGCCGGTGTAGAAGATTTGATGGGCCGCAGGGTCGGGCCACAGGACGGGCCACTTCCTGTCCAGATAGAGGTCATACTGGAAGATTTTCATCCCCATCAGGCCGAACCTGTCTTTCAGCGCCCGCATACCGGGGGTCTGCACCCCCAAATCCTCCGCCACCAGCCGGAGGCCGGGAACCTCCCGGTGCAGCGTCTCCAGCAGCCGCTCACCCGGCGCCTCCTGCCAGCTGCCCTCCACGGCGGTGGGGCAGGCGGCGGGAATCTGCCAGTAGCAGTCCATCCCTAAAAAGTGATCCAGTCGCACCAGGTCGAACATGGTGACGGCATAGCCCACCCGGCTGACCCAGAAGGAGAAGCCTTCGGCCTCCATCTCCGCCCAGTTGTAGAGGGGGCTGCCCCAGCGCTGGCCGGTGCTGCTGAAGGAGTCCGGCGGCACCCCGGCCACAAAGGCGGGCCGCCCGTCCTGCCGGAGCAGAAATTGCAACCGATTCGCCCAGACATCCGCAGAGTCTGCCCCCACATAGAAGGGCAGGTCGCCCATCAGCCGGACGCCACGGGCGTGGGCGTAGTCCCGCAGCCGCCCCCATTGGCGGACAAAGAGGTATTGCAGGAACATTCTGTACTGAATCTCGTCCTCCAGGGGGGAGAGGTCCAGGGCGTGGTCGGAGGGCCAATCCCGCTGCCGGGCGGGCCAGTCGGTCCAGCTCCGGCCCCCGTTTTCTTTTTTCAGGGCGCAGAATACACCGTAGCTTTGCACCCAGGGCTGGGCGCAGAACCGCCGGAAGTCCTCCTCCGGCCGGTAGCTGCGCCAGGCTCGGCGGAGCCACGGCTCCTTCCAGCGCCGCACCGCCGCATAGTGGGCTTTGCCCGGGGACAGGGGCAGTGGCTCCGGCGCCTGTTCCAGCAGCCCCTCCCGGGCCAGCGTATCCAGGCTGATGTACACCTCGTCCCCGGCGAAGGAGGAATCGGGCAGATAGGGGG
>JAJQET010000008.1 GCA_021201515.1 Clostridiales bacterium
CTCTTTGACACTGCGGTTGTACTCCGGCGGGTTGCCCGCCGTCACAATGATCCACCCCTCCGGCACCTGGTGGCTGCCGAAGGTCTTGCATTGGAGGAGCTGGAGCATGGCGGGGGCCAGGGTTTCCGAAACGCAGTTGATTTCGTCCAGAAACAAAATCCCCTCTTTCAGGCCGGTTTTCTCCATCTCCCGGTAAACGCTGGCGACGATCTCGCTCATGGTGTACTCCGTCACCCGCTGCTCCCGTCCGTCGAAGGTGCCCGTCTGGATGGAGGGCAGGCCGATGGCGCTCTGGCGGGTGTGGTGGGTGATGGTGTAGGCCACCATGGCCACGCCGCACTCCTGGGCGGCCTGATGGGCAATGGCGGTTTTGCCGATGCCTGGAGGGCCCATCAGCAGCAGCGGGCGCTGGGACAGGACGGGAATCACCCAGTCCCCATACTCGTCCTTGGCCAGATAGGCCCGGATGGAATGTTTCAGTTGTTCTTTCGCCTGTTTGATGTTCATAGCCTGTGTTACCCTCTGTCTATTTAAAATCAAGGTTCTCTATGCAATGGATAGGATGCCTCGTCCCTCAGCCGCCGGGTCTCCAGTGGGAAGGCCAACCGTTCCCTCATAGAATCGCACCCCTTTCCCGTCACAAAATCCGCAGCTCCTCCGGCCCCAGCACCAGCTTGATGGCCCAGGGCGGCACCTCCCGGTCAGTGTAGTCGTCCTCGAAAAAGACGAAGGCCGTCTCATAGGCCGGTTTCCGCTGGGGATAATCCCCAAAGCCGTCGGTGAAGTAGAGCAGCCCTTTCAGCTCCCGCAGCTGGCCCTGGGCCAGCAGCCGATCTACATAGGCAAAGGCGGGGCGGAAGTCTGTACCGCCATATCCCTTTACAGTGAAGGAGTCCACAAATCGGTCAAACTCAGCAGGGGAGTGGAGGACGGTGTCCATCTGTACGGCGGCGTCCGACTGGATGATATGGAGGTTCATGTGCTGGAAAAAGGCGTCCTGATGGTGGAGGATGGCCTTTGTCTCCCCCAAAAACGCCTCGATGACCCCGTCAGAGCAGGAATCCGACGTGTCGATCACAATGACGAAGTCCTGGATCTTCTGGCTTTCCTGATACTCCAGCGGCTCGATCAGCGGAATGTCGCCGTACAGCTCCAGCCCGTAGGAGTAGAAGGCATAGTCAAAGCTGTCTGGGTCCACCCGCAGCTCCTCCCGTAGGGAGACGAAGCGCCGCAGGAATCGGGCGTAATCGTACCGCTCCCGGTTTTCGATGCGAATCGTCTTTAACAGACCCTCGGCCTCGGTGCCGTGCTGGGCAAAAAAGGTCTCCAGATTGGTCTGGGTCTTTTGGTCGATGTGCTTCCACTTTCCCTCAATCTCCTGGCGCTGTGCCTCCAGCTGGCGGCGGTCTCCCTCGCCGGAGGCATCACCCTCCTGCTCCTGAGGCTCCTGGTTGGGGTCTTTCGGCCAGAACTGGTGATCGTCCCGGAAGAACTCCTGCCGAATGCGCAGCTGCTCCTCATAGGAGACGTGCCACCGGGAGAGGGAGCGGTAGACCGCTTCGGCGGTCAGCACTCTGGCATCCTCATGGAGCCGGTCATAAATCTCCTCCCGAAAGGAGGACTGCATCAGGTTCACCGCCCGGTTGTCAATGCCGTCCAGCACGTTTTCCGCGGCGATGTCGCAGGCCATATCCCACAAATCTGGGTCACGGTCGCCTTGGTTCAGCTCGTGACGGAACATACAGTGCAGCACCATGTGGAGGTAGTACCGGTTCAGCAGCACCAGATCCTCCTGATAGAGCTTGATCAGGAAGGTGGGGTTATAGAGAATGTTGATACCGTCTGTGCCCACCCGGGCGGTGTTCAGGTTCATCTGATACCCCAGGCCGGCCAGGGCGATGTCCAGAAACCGCATGGAGAGGTAGATGTCATTCCGCGCGCTGGTCAGAATGGCCTCTCCGATGCGGGTCAGCTTTTCCTTATTTTCGTGCATGGCAGCTCCTTCTACCGGCTTCACAGGTCAAAGGACTTGTCCGCGCCGGAGGCGGCCCCTCCGCCGGTGGCGTCCAGCAGCCGTGAGACGAAGCGGACATTCCCCGCCTGCTCCGCCGCATCCAGCATGGCGTCCATCTGCCCCCGCTCCAGCTTCCCGGCGGACAGCAGGAAGTCCAGCCCCGTCAAATCGTTGGCGTTTAACAGCACCTGCGCCGTAACGGCGGGATGCTCCAGCAGGAAGGCCCAGTACTCCGCCTCCGGCCCCGGGCGCAGGTCCCTGGGGCTGCGGAGCCGACAGAGGGCCAGCTCTGCCGCCAACTCCGGCGGGTCGTCCCGCTTACACTCGTAAAAATAGGTGTCGTACAGGGAAAAGTCAATGTCCCGGTCACTGAAGCAGCCCCGGTACAGGCCGCCGGAGCCGTAGGTGACAGCCCGGAACTGCCGGGCGGGAATCAGCTCGTCATATTCGTAGGAGTATTCCGGCAGCACCAGGGTCACGGTGCCCTGATCATCCCGTGCGGTGACCCGGACGACCCCCTCGATTTCATCCAGCAGCGCCCCGGCGTTCAGCCCGATGCGGAAGGACAACCGTTCCAGGGCGAAGCAGTTCATCAGCATCCGGTCGCCGATGGCGGTGACGCTGTCCAGCAGGTCCAGCCCTTTTAAATGGGTGCAGTTATAGAAGCAGCAGCGGCCCAGCGTCTCCACAGAAGGGGGGAGCTGCACCCGCTCCAGACTGCGGCACTCCGCAAAGGTATAGGCAGGCAGGGCACGGATACCTCCGGGCAGCTCCAGATGGGTCAGCTGGCCGCAGCCCTCAAAGGTTCGTTCCCCCAGCTCCGTCACACCCTGCGGCAGCTCCAGCCGAGGCAGGGCACGGCAGGAGGCAAAGCAGCGGTTCCCCAGGGT
>JAJQET010000089.1 GCA_021201515.1 Clostridiales bacterium
GTCGTAGCCGCCGGTTTTCTTGCTGTAGGCGGGGTCAAGGTCGGTGGCCACGGCCACGCAGCCCAGGGCCTCCGCCTGCTGCGCCTCGCCCAGGAAGCGGGCGCTGTCCTGGTAGGGCTTGATGACCTTGACGGTTTTGGCCCCCTGGGCGATGCATTGGGCCACAGCCTCCGCAGGCTCGAAGCCGCCCAGCCACAGCACCGTGTTGGCCTCCTCCGCCGCCTGGGCCTCCTGGAGGAGGGCGTTCTCCCCCAGCATGGGGTAGCCCCCGAAGGCCCCCAGCATGATGGGTGTATCCAGGATATGGCCGAACGCCTCCGCCTGGGTGGACGCCAGACCGGAGCCCACCAGCCGCATTTCGATGAGCAGGGAGTTCAGGTATTGCCGGGTGATGGCGTCCGAGCCGCCGGTCATCCGATCCAGATAGGCGTCAAACGCATTTGCCGATGTGTCGTTACTCATAGGGGTGCCTCCTGTCAAAACGTAATTTTATAGGTTCCAAACTGCACCGCCGGCAATACTGCCAGCGGTGCAGTTCCACTTTGTTGCCTGCGGGGAGGGCGACGGAATTATCCGCCGAAGCCGGTGTTGCCGGAGCCTTCGCCGCTCTCCGGCTCCTCGGTGGTGAAGCCGATGGTCCGGTTGGTCAGGCCAGGTGCGACGGAAGCGCTGTCAAGTTCGTCATCTGTGGGCAGGTACCACATGGTAATCGTGTCGCCCGTCCCCAGGAATGCGGAGAGCTGGGTGTCCTCCGGCAGATAGATTCCTCCAACCAGCGCAGAATCTACCGCCACAGCCTCAGAGGAGCCTTCCTCTGTCCACAGCGGCTCTTCCTCCGTGCCGGACAGGGTGCCCCGCACATAGGCGGCGCGAATGGCGACCCACTGACTGGTGGCGCCGATGGTGTTGGCGTCCTTCCAGTAGATGTAAATGTCACCGGGATAGATGGAGGAGGGATCGTCTCCGTTTACGTTGGAGGAACCGTTCTCAGAGTCGAAGGTGATCTCCTCTCCGTTGCCGTCGGTGTAGGCCGCGCCGTCGGCACCCGTGTAGTAGACCACGGCATAGGTGCCTTCCGTGCCGTAAGCCACAGCCGTTTCTACCACGGTGGTCTTAACCTGGGCAACCGTGGTGCTGCCGGTTTTCGCCAGCAGCTGCACCGTCTGACCCTCAAGCCCGGTCAGGCTCTCGGCAAAGCTGTAGGCTGCGTCGGCATAGGTGTCACTGGTGCCGGTATACTGCTCCTGAGCGCTCCATGCCCAGCCGCCGTCCGCCTCGTAAACTGCGGCCTGGCCGTTCACCTCAAAGGTGGCCTCCTCGGCGGTGAGCTGATAGTTATTCACATAGACCCCGCCGGCCTCCACAACGGCCTTCAACCCTTCTGCGGCGCTGCCGCCCTCAAAATAGGAATCGAACTGGCTGTCGGAGAGCTTCAGGTCGGCCTCGTTCTCAATGGTCGCCAGGGTGTAATACTCGGAGGCGTAGTTCTCGAAGCCGTCAAAGTTATAGCCGGTGTACTGGGCGGTGATGTCCCCGGCGGTGCCGTGGAGCGCCATGTAGATCAGGTAGCACTGATAGTCCAGGAAGATGGAGCGGGTTTCGCCGGCGTCCAGGGCGGCCTGGGCCATGGTCACGGCGTCGGACAGCTCGTTATAGAGGTCGGCGCTGACCCACCGCTTCCCGGCCTCCACATCGCTGCCGTCCTCGCTGATAACGGTGTTGTCCAGCTGTTCCTGGGCGTAGGCAATGGCGGTCTCCAGGAAGGCAATGGCGCTGTCATTGCTGGTGAAGCCCAGAGGCTTGCCGGTGGAAGTGGCGTACTCGCTGACGGGCACCAGCCACATGCTGATCGTATAGTCCTCATTGTCGTTCAGGCCGAAGTACTTGATAAAGTTGGAGTAGCCGCCGCTGCGGTTTGCAGCGGAATAGGTCGTTGTCGGGCCGTTCATGGTGTCCGGATAAACCACGCCGTCCATGGTGTAATACTGGTGATCTGCGCCGTCGTTAAACACACCGCTGACCTCAGTGGCCCGCAGGAAATACCAGTTTCCGTCTGCCGCCAGATAGTACACTGCACAGTCACCGGACTGAATGCTCTCATCAAAGCACTCAGCAGAGATGTTCTGGAAAATCTCCTGCGTTTCGCCGCCAAATTCCTTTTCCAGCAGGGTGGCATATTTCTCGGCATAGTCAATCGTGTCAATATAGGTGCCCAAATCGATGGTATAGGTGCCGTCGTCATTGACAACCAGTTCGGTCACGCTCACAGAACGATACTCTGTGGATTCGATGCGGTCGGCATAGCCGTCGCCGTCGTCGTCATAGAGCAGCGTCTCGGAGCCGTTGGAGGTCTCGCTCTTCAGCATCTCCGTGGCGGCCTCCGCATAGCTGCCGTCCACTGTGGTGGCCGCATAGCCGGAGCCGACGGACCAGGTGCCGTCCTCATTTTTCGTCATCCAGGTGGAGCCGTTAACGGTGAAGCCCTCCGGATACTGCTCGTCAAAGTCCTCCTCCGTGGCAGGCACCTGAGCGCCGTTGACATAGCAGTTCCCGGCAGAGATGATGGCGGCCACGCCCTCGGCGGAGCTGCCCTCCTGATAGTAGGAGGCGTACACCTCGTTGACTACGCTCATGGTGTTGTCGTCCTCATCGGCATCGTCCTCGGTGCCCTTGATGACGGACTTGGGGAAGGTGTTCGTGTTCGTCTCCTCCGCCTCCGCCCCTGCGGAGGATTCTGCTTCTGCGGTGGACTCGCTCTCCGCTGCGCTGGACGCCGCCGAAGATGCGCTTCCTTCCCCATCGGAGGTGCCGCCGCAGGCGGCCAGGGACAGCATCATGGCCACAGCCAGAAGGAACGCTGTCAGTGTGCGGAGCTTCTTGTTTTTCATGTCTCATGT
>JAJQET010000122.1 GCA_021201515.1 Clostridiales bacterium
TCCGGGACAGCCAGGGCCGGAAGATGTCCAAGAGCCTGGGCAACGGCATCGACCCCCTGGAGGTCATCGACCAGTACGGCGCGGACGCCCTGCGCTTCATGCTGATTCAGGGCAGCACCCCCGGCAACGATATGCGCTACAGTGAGGAAAAGGTCACTGCCATGCGCAACTTCTGCAACAAGCTCTGGAACGCCAGCCGCTTTGTGCGGATGAACCTGACCATCGAGACCTGCACCCTGCCGGAGACGCTGGAGCTGGAGGACAAGTGGATTCTCTCCAAACTGAACGCCTGCATCGCGGAGACCACCGCCAACCTGGAGAAGTTCGAGCTGGGCGTGGCCGCCCAGAAGGTCTACGACTTCCTGTGGGACAGCTTCTGTGACTGGTATATCGAGCTGACCAAGGCCCGCCTCACCGGCGCGGACGAAGGGGCCAAGACCCAGGCCCAGCAGGTGCTGTGCTATGTGCTGACCGAGACGCTGAAGCTGCTGCACCCCTTCATGCCCTTCATCACGGAGGAGATCTGGCAGGCCCTGCCCCACGAGGGCGACTTCCTGATGCTCCAGTCCTGGCCGGAGTGCCGGGCGGAGTTCGACTTCCCGGAGGACGCCGCCGCCATGGAGAAGATCATGGACGCCATCAAGGCCGTCCGCATCTGCCGGTCGGAGATGAACGTGCCCCCCTCCCGGAAGGCGGACATCCGCATCGTCACCGCTGAGCCGGAGG
Source organism: Clostridiales bacterium (assembly GCA_021201515.1). Lineage (GTDB taxonomy): Bacteria > Bacillota > Clostridia > Oscillospirales > Oscillospiraceae > Onthomonas. The sequence goes on from JAJQET010000122.1 coordinate 727, forward strand.
TGTTCACCCGCAGCGCGCCCTTCCTGAAGCGGCTGGCCTCCGGGGCGGAGATCACCGTCACCGCCGAGACCCCCGCCTCTGTGGAGGGGCTGGTCAGCGTGGTGACGGCGGACGCCAAGCTGTTCATGCCCATGGCGGAGCTGGTGGATTTGGACGCCGAGCGGAAGCGCCTGACGAAAGAGCTGGAGAAGAAGCGGAAGTACCTCACCGGCATCCGGAACAAGCTCTCCAACGAGAAGTTCGTCTCCAAGGCGCCGGCTAACGTCATCCAGCAGCAGCGGGACAACCAGGCCCGAACCGAGCGGGAGATCGCCCAGCTGGAAAGCTCCCTGGCGGCCCTGGGCTGAGCCAAAAAAGAACCGGATTGCTCCCCCAGACGCCGGGATTTGACAAAATAATTACGGCATAACGGCTATAATCACCTTGTACGGGAAAACACGTACAGGGTGATTTTTTGCGCCGCCGGCGCGTCAGCCATACAAAGGAGGCAGACCATGTCTGTACAATGTAAGGAGGAGGGCCGCACCCTCTACGCATCCCTGTCCGGGGAGATCGACCACCACGCCGCCCGGAGCATCATGCTGGAATTGGACCGGGAAATCGAGTCCCGCTTCCCCAGCGAGACGGTGCTGGATTTCAGCGGCGTCACCTTTATGGATTCCTCCGGCATCGCCATCGTCCTGCGCACCTGCCGCAGAATGAAGGAGTCCGGCGGCAAACTCCGGGCGGTGGCGGTGCCGCCTCAGGCGGGGAAGGTGCTGCGGGCCGCCGGGGTGGAGCGGATGGTGTCCGTCACATATCAGCGGGAAACAAAGGAGGAGAGCGCTACATGAAAAAACCGATGAACCAGGTGAAGCTGGAGTTTCTGAGCAGGAGCGTCAACGAGGGCTTCGCCAGGGCCAGCGCGGCCTGCTTTGCCGCCCAGCTGGACCCCACCCTGGACGAGCTAAACGATTTCAAGACCGCCGTCTCCGAGGCGGTGACCAACGCCATCGTCCACGCCTATCCGGAGGAGCTGGGGCGGGTGTCCATGCGGCTGCGGCTCTACGCCGACGGCTTGGTGGAGGTGCAGGTGCGGGACTGGGGCGTCGGCATCCCGGACATCCCCAAAGCCCGCACCCCCCTGTACACCACCGGCGGGGAGGAGCGCAGCGGCATGGGCTTCACCATTATGGAGAGCTTCACCGACGGCGTGCGGGTGCGCTCCACCCCTGGGAAGGGGACCACAGTGACCCTGACGAAGCGCATCGCCCGGCGCGGACAGGAGGGAACCGTGTGACGGTGGAGCAGGGGGCGCTGCTGGACGCCGCCCGAAAGGGCAACCGGGACGCCTGCGCCCGGATTCTGGAGGAAAACCAGCGGCTGGTCTGGGCCATCGTCCGGCGGTACACCGGCCGGGGGGTGGAGGCGGAGGATTTGTTTCAGCTGGGGTGCATCGGCTTCTTGAAGGCCCTGGAGGGGTACGACCCGGCCTATGGCACCCAGTTTTCCACCTACGCGGTGCCGAAAATCGCCGGGGAGATACGCCGGTTCCTCCGGGACGACGGGGCGGTGAAGGTCAGCCGGACGGTGAAGGAGCAGGCGGCCCGCATCTACCTGGAGGCGGAGACCCTCCGTGAACAGCTCCGGCGGGAGCCAACTGTCACCGAGCTGGCCGCCGCCACCGGCCTGACGCCGGAGGAGATCGCCGCCACCGAGACCGCCACCGCCTCCGTCTCCTCCCTCCAGGCGGAGAACGAGGACGGCCTGACACTGGAGACCACCCTGGGAGACGACGGCATGGAGGACAGGGTGCTGGAGCATCTGGCCCTGCGGGAGGCGGTGGCCCGGCTGCCGGAGCGGGAGCGCACCGTCATCCTCCTGCGCTATTATAAAGGCTATACCCAGCAGCGGGCGGCCCAGGTGGTGGGGGTCAGCCAGGTGCAGATCAGCCGCATCGAGCGCCGGGCGGTGGAGCGGCTGCGGAAGGAGCTCCGGGAGGAGTGAGGGGGATTACTTCTTGTTAAAAAAGATGGACGATTACACTTTTTCATCAGAGGCTGTTACCTTGCGGTTCAGGCAGATGTTATCTACCGTTGGATAACAAAATTGCCGCCCGTCCCGCCGTAAGGCATAGGGAGCGCAGCGGAAATGCCGCTTGACGGCGGGAACGTGG
>JAJQET010000078.1 GCA_021201515.1 Clostridiales bacterium
TTACGGCGGAACGGGCGGCAATTTTGTTGCCCTTTGGTCGTGGAAATCTGACTGTTAGGCTACGCTATTCCCCTCAACCCAAGATAGATTGTATCCTAAGTTGATAATATTGCCCCGAAAAGGGGGCCTGCGGCAGCCGGTGGAGGGTTTCCCTAAATTGACCCCCTTCCCTCACAGGGACAGCTGCTCCTCCCCCCGGTCCTCCGGTTTCAGCAGGGCGCCGGCGGAGGGAATTGTGCGGGTGCGGTAACGGGTGCGGTTGACGATGGGGGTGTCCTCCGCCCGCTTCACCGTGTCCAGCACATATTTCTCCTTTTTCAGGGTCAGGACGCTGACCCCCTGCGTGTTCCGTGTGGTTTTGGGCAGCAGCACCGCCGTGTTGAACAGCAGGCACCGCCCCTCGGTGGAGTACACCGCCAGCTCCGTGTCCTCCCGGAGGAGGAAAACTGCTTTCAGGGGGCTCTTGTCACTGTAGGCCCCGGTGAGCTTCTTCCGGTTGGTGACAGTCTGGTATTTCGCCAGCTCCACTCTGCCCGCCTTGCCGTTCTCGTAGAAGAACAGCAGGCTGCCGCTGTAGTCTCCGGGCAGGCAGGCCCAGACGGCCCGCTCGTCCTTGTCCATCCCCAGTTTGGTGGGCAGGTAGTCCCCCAGGAGGCTGGCCTTGCTGTCAGCAAACTGGTCCAGTCGGGTTTTGTACACCTGCTGCCGGTCGGTGAACACCATCAGCTCGTCGGTGCTCTGGCACTCCCACTGCTGGCTGGGGCCGTCCCCCTCCTTATACTTCTGTTCGCCGGACATCCGCAGCCTCAGGGGGGTGATCTTTTTCAGGTATCCCTCTCTGGACAGGAACACGTTCACCGGGTAGGCGTTCTGCACCGGCTCCTCCGCCTCTACGTCCTCGGTGTAGTCATAGAGAATTTCCGTGCGGCGGGGGGCGGCGTACTTCTTCTTGACCTCCTGGAGCTCCTTAATGATGACCCGCTGGAGCCGCTTGGGGTGGCTGATGAGGTCCTCCAGGTCGGCGATCTCGTCCTCCAGCTGATCCACCTCGGCGGTGCGTTTCAGGATGAACTCCTTGTTGATGTTGCGCAGCTTGATCTCCGCCACATACTCCGCCTGCACCTTGTCGATGCCGAAGCCGATCATCAGGTTGGGGATCACCTCCGCGTCGGACTCCGTCTCCCGGATGATGCGGATAGCCTTGTCGATGTCCAGCAGGATTTTCCGCAGGCCCTTCAACAGGTGGAGCTTTTCCGCCTTCTTGTCCCGGTCAAAGGTGGCCCGGCGGCGGACGCATTGGGTGCGCCAGGCCGTCCACTCCTCCAGAATCTGGCCCACCCCCATGACATGGGGGGTGCCTTCGATGAGGATATTGAAGTTGCAGGCAAAGTTGTCCTGGAGGGGGGTCAGCTTGCACAGCTTGGCCATCAGTCTGTCCGGGTCGGTGCCCCGCTTCAGGTCGATGGCCAGCTTCAGGCCGGACAGGTCGGTTTCGTCCCGCATATCGCTGATTTCTCTGATTTTGCCCGCCTTCACCAGCTCGGCCACCTTGTCCATGATGGCCTCCACCGTGGTGGAATAGGGGATTTCGTAGATCTCCACCACGTTTTCCTTTTTGTCGTACTTCCACCGGCCCCGCACCTTTAAGCTGCCCCGGCCGGTGCGGTAGACCTCCTCCAGGGCCTCCCGGTCGTAGAGGAGTTGGCCGCCGGTGGGGAAGTCCGGGGCCTTCATGATCTCCAGCAGGTCGCAGTCCGGGTTTTTGATGCGGGCGATGGCGGCGTCGCAGACCTCCTCCAGGTTGAAGCCGCAGATGTTGGAGGCCATGCCCACGGCGATGCCCTGGTTGGCCGCCACCAGCACGTTGGGGAAGGTGGTGGGCAGGAGGGTTGGCTCCAGCAGCTTGCCGTCGTAGTTGGGCACCATGTCCACGGTGTCCTTGTCGATGTCCCGGAAGAACTCGGCGCAGATGGGGGCCAGCCGCACCTCGGTATACCGGCTGGCAGCGCACACCATGTCTCTGGAGTACACTTTGCCGAAGTTGCCCTTGGAATCCACCAGGGGGTGCAGCAGCGCCCCGTAGCCCCGGCTCAGGCGCACCATGGTGTCGTAGATGGCGGCGTCGCCGTGGGGGTTCAGCTTCATGGTGGAGCCAACCACGTTGGCGCTCTTGGTCCGGGGGCCGTTCAGCAGGTGCATCTGGTACATGGTGTACAGCAGCTTCCGGTGGGAGGGCTTGAAGCCGTCGATCTCCGGGATAGCCCGTGAGATGATGACGCTCATGGCATAGGGCATATAGTTGATTTCCAGCGTTTCGGTGACGGGCTGCTCCAGCACCTCCGCGTGGAGACCCATCACGTTTTCCCCTCCCGTTCGGGAGGCTTTCTTGGTCGTTTTGTCGGATTTTTTCATACGATTCACCAGTTGTTCCAATTCTTGCCCTTACTATAGCATAAACGGTTTGCTTTTGCAAGGGCGGCCCTGGCAGGTATGCCAGGACAAAAGCGCACCTGCCGCTCCGCACAGGGCGAAGCGGCAGGTGCGTTTGCAGAGGAACGGGCAGTTCCAGCGCCCGGTCAGGCGATGCCTGTCAGGTCGAAGTTTGCCAGCCATTCCCGGGCGGCCTGGCTGACCGCCCGGAGGCAGTTCTCGTCAAAGGGGCTTGCCAGTCCGGCGTTTTTCAGCAGCTCGGTGAAGGTGGCGCAGCCCCCCTGTTTGGTGTAGGCCATGTAGTGCTGCCAGGCGTCGGGCAAATCCTTCTGAATCATGGCCCAGAACTCCAGGGACCCCTTCTGTGCCCGGCAGTAGTCAATATAATAGACGGGGGAGGAATAGATGTGGTGCTTCAGCTGCCAATGCTCCCCCTCGCTGTAGAA
>JAJQET010000157.1 GCA_021201515.1 Clostridiales bacterium
AGAATCAAGCTGAAGCACCTTTATCCGGAAGTGAAGTTTTAGATTTAACCGTGTAGTAGGGGCGCACAGTGTGCGCCCGCACGTTGTCTCCTTAGATAACGTTCGTTATAGAGGATTTGTCCGGCCTTCGCCGTCAGCGAAGCTGACTGAGGGGTCGCTAACAGCCAGCAGCTAACAGCTCCCACCCCCTACTCCACGCACTCCAGATACACCGCCGCTGCGGCCTGGGCGAACAGCCTGGCCCCGGCCAGGGCCTCTTGGAGGGTGTTGCCGCTGGTGCCCACCTCCACCAGCACGGAACCGGTGGTCAGGTGCTGGTTGAACCGCTGGCTCCTCAGGTCGATGTCCCTGGCCAGGCCGGGGGACAGGGACACCATGGCCGCCTGGAGCCGGACGGCCACCGCCATGTTGTCCGTCCAGTTGGGATGCTCCAGGCCGCTGTCGTTAGTGCCCACCACCAGCATGACCTGGGCCACCGATTCCCCGCCCACCTCCGTAGTGGTGGCGTAGGCTGTGCCGTCGCTGCCGATGAGGGCGTCCCGGTGGACGTCCAGCACCACGGCGATGGTGGGGTATTCCTCCAGATACGCCTGAATCCCCGCCAGGGAGCGGCCATAGCTGCCGTTGTAGCTGGGGTAATCATAGGTGGTGGTGTCGTGAATGACGCTGAGGCCGCAGGCTTCAAATACGGCCTTCATCTCCTCCCCGATGCGCACCATGTTGTAGTTTTCATCGGTGGTGCGGCTGGTGTCCGTTTCGGTGTATACATCGTCCCCGCTCATGGCGTAGGCTTCGGTGGTGTGGGTGTGCATGATGAGGATTTGCGGCCCCGCCTCCGCACTCTGGAGCTTCAGGGGCAGTTCGCCGCTGAGGAGGGCAGAGACGTTCACGGTTTTGCCGTCGGTGTTGTTGTCCACCCCGATGTCGTCGGCGGAGACGCTGCCCCAGTCCACCGCCAGAGCTGCCACGCTGTCCTCCTCCGGCGTCAGTTGGTCGGAGGACGCTGTTTCCGGCGCTGCGTCGGAAACGGAAGAGGCTTCGGCCCCTCCGTCCTCCCCTTCCGGCTCATCCTCCGCCGGGAGGGCTTCGTTTTCGTCGGCGGCTTCCGCTGTGTCCTCCGCCTCCTCCAGCCAGGCGGCCACCGCCTCCCCCTGAGCGGCCAGCTCCGGGGTGTCCTCCACCGCCAGACGGAGGACGCCCTCCAGCCCGACGCCGGAAAGGGGGTCCTCCGTCTCCCCCAGGGCGGCCTCCAGCAGGGCCGTCACTGCCTTCTCTCCAGCCCGTAGGGAGGAAAGCGTGTCCCACGCCCCGGACAGGTCCGCCGTCCGTGCCGTCAGCCACACCGCTGCCCCGGCGCTGACCAGTGCCACCCCCCGGCGGAGCAGTTTCTTCCATTGCTTCATTGGTATCACCCGCCCTTTCCGTCAGGGGAGTGTATGTCCCGGCGGGGCGGGATATGCGGGAAGGAGCAATCTCTGCTTGTAATTTTTGCCGGGACAGGGTAGAATAGACGGGGAAGTGAACCACTGAAAGGCAATGTCATCAACTTAGGGGGCACACCCCTCCACCGGCTAACGCCGGTCCCCCTCCGCCGTCAAGCGGCATTTCCGCTTCGCTCCCTACCCTTTCAGGGGAGGCAAGCTGTGGGAATCGCTGCGTCATTGGCTCCCCTGAAAGGGGAGCTGTCAGCGAAGCTGACTGAGGGGTGGAACGCCGGACAAAGCCTTTATAGCGAACGTTATCTGCGGAGACCCACCGTAAGGGCAAAACCTGTTTTCTTTCATCCGCATTCTCTAGGAAGGAGAACGTGGCCTGGCGCAAAGTGCCGGAAGGATTTCTAACAGCTAACGGCTAACAGCTAAACCCATCCCGCCCATCCGGGCAGAGAGAAAAAGGAGACCGTACCATGAAAGACGGATTTGTCACCGTAGCCGCCGCCACCCCCAAGGTGCGGGTGGCGGACTGCGCCTACAACGCCCGGCAGACCATCGCCCTGCTGGGAGAGGCCGCCCGCCGAGGTGTAAAGGTGATTTGCTTCCCGGAGCTGGGGCTCACCGGCTACACCTGCGCCGACCTGTTCCTCCAGCCGGTGCTGCTGGACGGGGCGCTGCGGGCCCTGGAGCAGGTTGTGGAGGCCACCAGAGGGCTGAACCTGCTGGCGGTGGTGAGCCTGCCCCTCCGCTTCCCGGAGCGGAATGCCCTGTATAACTGCGCGGCGGTGCTATGCAACGGGGAGATTCTGGGGGTGGTACCCAAGGTGAACATCCCCAACTACACCGAGTTCTATGAGGGCCGGTGGTTCGCCTCCGGGCGGGGCCTGTCCCTCACCGCCACCCTCTGCGGCCAGGAGGTGCCTGTGGACCCCCGGCAGATCTTCCGCTGCCGGGAGCTGCCGGAGCTGTGCATCGGGGTGGAGCTGTGCGAGGACCTGTGGGTGCCCGCGCCCCCCTCCAACGACCTGTGCGCGGCGGGGGCCACGGTGATTCTGAACCCCTCCGCCTCCGACGAGATCGTCTGCAAGGACGCTTACCGCCGGAGCCTGGTCACCGGCCAGTCCGGGCGGCTGGTCTGCGGCTACGTCTACGCCGACGCCGGGGAGGGGGAGAGCTCCACCGACCTGGTCTACGCCGGTCACGACCTGATCGCGGAGAACGGCTCCCTGCTGGCGGAGCGGCGGTTTGCCACCGGCCTCACCGTCTCGGAGGTGGACGTTCACAAGCTGGCCTTTGAGCGGCGGCGGATGTCCACCTATCCCCCCGACGGGGAGTATTGCGTGGAGGAGGTGCCCTTCTCCCTGACGATGGAAAAAACGGAGCTGACACGGCACGTTGCCCCCAACCCCTTCGTCCCCGCCGACCTGGGGGACCGGGC
>JAJQET010000081.1 GCA_021201515.1 Clostridiales bacterium
TCGTGGGCTCGGAGATGTGTATAAGTGAGAGCCCGTCGCCGTGGGCGGTCAGGGCTGACAGAGAAAATCCTGACAGCCTGCAAGGTATTTTCTGTAATCGACCTTGATGAGCGGAATGGCATCCTTCCCGGAATCGAAATGGTCCGCATACTGAAACGCCATCCTGCCTGCAAAGCCGATGAAATTGACCGTCCGGTCTTTGTTCAGCGCCATGACGGCGTCCGGCCTTCGCTCCCGCAGCGACACGCCGTCCCCATAACGGAACTGCTCGTTTTCCGCATCCTCAATGAATTGACGCTGCGTTTCCAGGTCTCCACAGAAGACGTAGACCCTGCCGTTGAGCTTTGTAAGCGCAGTCAAGGTGCGCTCCGCTTCGGGAATCCGGCACCGTCTGGCCTGCATGAACCTCCTGAGTTCCCTGTTGACATTCTTTGACTGTGACATGACATGACACTCCTTTGCGTTTTTCCACAAAAAGCGCAAGGAAAAGCTCCCATCGTAATCGACGGGAGCCGGAAAAAACAGATGCACCCCATCGAATCAAGCTTTAGCACCTTACCGGACTGGCAGGTTGCTGTGCGGTCCCAGGGCTTGTCCCTCGCGCACTCTTTATGGTAACTATAAGGTACCACAGTGCGCGCCGCGCGTCAAGCATTTTCTGCGGCGGGTATTGACACTCCTTAAAATTTTTGTCTACGCCACTATGGAGGAACGGGTGCGCCGCTGCAAAGAGCGCAATCCCGATCAGTGCCGCAATGACAGGGAGTGGCGCAAGGCGATTGAACGTGTCGATGTCAGCCGCGCACGCTACTATGAGTTCTTCACAAACGCGACCTGGGGGGATAAACTACACTACGACGTCTGCCTGAACACTTCAAACTGCAATATATTTGAAGCGGGTTCTATGCCTTGCAGCTATGGATTATGTCAGATCTGCCGAAGCATTTTTAAAAAATACGTCTTTTGAATCAGTAGAAAAATAAGATAATTTGCAAAACACTAATTATGTCGGATTTCACACGCCTGATGGAATTCCGATTCGCCTCCAATATCATTATACTAAACACAGTTCGAGCCACCTGAAACTCTAGGCAACGGAAAGGGGGACGCAACGACGTCTGCATTCCAGAGGGCATCAACGTAAAAAGAAATGGAGGCATAAAAATGTTTGCAAAAGGAGAATCGTCTCAATTTAAAACACGCGCATTGATTTTCCTGATCATCGGTTTCGTGACCATGTACTTTTCCGGCTGCTTCGGCACCGACATCATCAACGTCATCCAGAACCCCATCATGGAGAAGCTGGGCTGCACCGCCACCCAGGCAGTTCTCGGCTGGACCATCGGCGGATATTCCGTCATCCTGCTCTCCTTCTTCTTCAGCACCATCATTATGAAGAAGGGTGTACGGGAGTTTGCCTCTGCCTGCTTCGTCATCATGGCTGTCGGTGCAGTGCTGGTCGGCATAGGTTATAATGTTGGCGGCGGTGCAGGTTCTGCGCTGATCATCGTAGGCGGTTTCCTGCTGAAAAACTTCCTGATGGGCTTGCAGGTCTCTGTATTCCAGGTGGTTGCACTCTGGTTCAACCAGACGCGAGGCTTTGCGCTGGGTCTGATGGGAGCCGCCTTCGCACTGGATAACGCCACCTCTTCCACCGGCCTGTCCATGCTTTACAACGGATTGGGCTTTACCAACATGATGATGGTTACCGCTGCGATCCTGGTCGTTTTAGGTGTTGCTACCTTCCTGTTTGTCCGCACCACCCCCCAGGAGCTGGGCCTGACCCCTGACGGTCTCCCCGAACAGGCTCCCGCTGGCGGCCACGGGGAACAGGGCGCACAGGAGTTTCAGTCCAAGTGGACTCTGGGCAAGCTGCTCAAACTCAAGGAGAGCTGGGCCATTATGCTCGGCATCGGTGTGTTTAACCTGACTTTAGCAGCCGTGATCTCTCAGTTCTTCAACAGCCTGATGAGCATGGGACTGGAAATGTCCACCTGTAGTATGTATATGCTAATCTTCGGCGTTTTAGGCATTGCAATGTCCCCTGTTTATGGTAAACTGGTGGATAAGGTCGGCGCACCCAAAACCGGCGTGATTTGCGCTGCGCTCTTCCTGGTTTCCGTCACCGGATTTGCCTTTAAAATTCCCATTGCGGCGGCCTTGGGCCTGACTTTCTTTGTGGGCTCTCCCGTCATCCAGCCTGCCCTGACCATCCACGTCTTTGGAGGACAGGAGTACCAATCCGCCAACCGGTATCTGTCCATTGTCATCAACCTGATCGCCGCCTGCGGCATCCCCTTTATGACCATTTTCTATGATGCTACCGGTTCCTATCAGATGGCTTACTATGTGCTGCAGGTTATGAATGCAGTGGCTCTGGTGCTGTTGTTGACCTGCAACAAGAGCTATGCAAACGACTGATTCAGCAGGAGAAACGAAAACCGTGCGTCCTCTCAAAGCAGGACGCACGGTTCCTCAAAATCGTTCTATCACAGCGGTTGTGGTGTTTCATCGTCCAAAAAAGTCCCCTGATGCTGTTTCCGATACTGGGTGGGGGACAGGCCGGTACTGTGCTTGAAGGCCCTGGAAAAATGATCCGGGCTGTTGTATCCCACCAGCTCCGCAATGTCGTTGACCGACCGGTCGGAATAGATCAGGTATTGCACCGCCAGGCCGATTTTTTCCCGGGTGATGATCTCGGTGAAATACATCCCGGTGGCCAGCCTGATCTGCTTGCCCAGATACGCCTTCTCGTAGTGGAAGAGCTCCGCCAGACAGGACAGGGTCACAGTCTTAAAATTGCTCTGAATGTAGGTCAAAATAGCGGGCATTTGGGACATGATGGAATCGTCCGA
>JAJQET010000079.1 GCA_021201515.1 Clostridiales bacterium
CAGGCCACCATCCTGACCGCGCTGGCATATCTGTTGGGGGTGTTGCTGGTCAGCTATGCCATTGCAACCGTGAGCTGGGACTTTGCCAATGACCTCCTGGCCCTGAACAAGGAGGAGCTGACCGCCACCATCACCATCGAGGAAGGGGAGACCGTCGACGAGATTGCCGCGGCCCTGAAAGAGGCCGGCCTCATCGAGTATCCCCTCCTGTTCAAGATATTCGCGGCCTTCACCGGGAAGGCGGAGGACGGCAAAATCGTCTCCGGCACCTACGAGCTGACCACGGATATGGATTACAGCACCCTGCTGACCAGCATTGGTCCCCAGTCCCCGGTGCGCTCTGTGGTGACGGTCACCATTCCCGAAGGCTACACCATGGCGGAGATCTTCGACCTGCTGGAGGAGAACGGGGTCTGCTCTGCGGAGGATTTGATGGAGGCTGCCGAGACGGAGGACTTCGACTATGACTTCCTGGACGGCGTCACCGTCACCGGGGCCAGCAGGCTGGAGGGCTACCTGTTCCCGGACACCTACGAGTTCTACATGCAGGCGTCGGCCACCAGCGTCATTAACAAGCTGCTGTCCAACTTTGAGACCCGTTTCGACGAGGATATGCAGGCCCAGCTGGAGGAGCTGGACATGACGATGGAAGAGGTCATGATCGTGGCCTCCATCATCGAGAAGGAGACGGACGGCCAGGACCAGAAGGACATCGCCTCCGTCATCTATAACCGCCTCTCCGAGAGCAATACGGAGACCAACGGCTACCTCCAGATGGACTCCACCATTCAGTATCTGCTGGACGAGCGGAAGGAGACCCTGACAGCGGAGGACTTGGCCATTGACAGCCCCTATAATACCTATCTGTACCCCGGTCTGCCGGTGGGCTGCATCTGCTGCCCCGGCCTGGATTCCATCGAGGCGGCGCTGAACCCCAACGAGACGGATTACTACTACTTCTATCTGGGCAACGACGGCAGCACCTATTTCTTCAGCGACTATGATTCCTTCCTGGCCTTCCGGCAGGAGCAGCTGGCCGAGGCGGGAACCGACGACGAGGAGGACGACGCTGCATGAGGCACGGAGTCGAGCTGTTGGCCCCCGCCGGAGACATGGAACGGCTCCACATGGCGGTGGCTTACGGCGCAGATGCCGTCTACCTGGCGGGCACTGGCTTCGGAATGCGGGCCTTTACCGGGAACTTCCGGCAGGACGAGCTGTATGAGGCGGTGCGCTACTGTAAAGCCCACGGGGTTGCCACCCATGTGACCATCAACACCATGCCCCGCAATGAGGAAATCGCCCAGATCCCCGCCTGGCTGGAGACGCTGGAGGACGCCGGGGTGACGGCGGTGATTGTGGCCGACATGGGGGCCTTCCGGCTGGCGGAGCGGTACGCCCCCCATGTCCAACGGCACATCTCCACCCAGGTCAGCGTGTCCAACGCTGTAACCGCCCAGGCGTGGTATGACCTGGGGGCCAGCCGGGTGATTCTGGCCAGGGAGCTCTCCCTGGCGGAGATTCGGGAGATACGGGCCCACGTCCCCAAAGAGCTGGAGCTGGAGGCATTTGTCCACGGGGCCATGTGCGTCAGCTACTCCGGCCGGTGCCTGCTGTCCAACTACATGACCAACGACGCCCGGCGGGATTCCAGCCGGGGGGCCTGCGCCCAGCCCTGTCGCTACTCCTACGCCCTGATGGAGGAGAAGCGGCCGGGGGAGTATTTCCCCATCGAGGAGGACGGGAAGGGCAGTTACATCCTGTCCTCCCGGGATATGTGCATGATCGACCATGTGGAGGAGCTGATGGACGCCGGCCTGAACAGCCTGAAAATCGAGGGCCGGGCCAAAAGCGCCTACTATGCCGCCCTGGTCACAGGGGCCTATCGCCATGCCATTGACGCGGCGGCGGCAGGGGAGCCGCTGAACCTGGTCTGGCGGGACGAGGTGGAAAAGGTCAGCCATCGGCACTATTCCACCGGCTTTTACTATGGCGACCCGGGGCAGTACTATCAGGATGACCGCTATATGCGCAATTTTCAAGTGGTGGCCATCTGCCAGTCCTGTGATGAGGACGGCAACGCCGTGTTCAGCCTGCGGAACAAGTACCACGCAGGGGAGCGGGTGGAGCTGATCGGCCCGGATATCCTGCCCGTGGCGTTTATCGCCCCCGTGATGGAGACCATGGACGGGGAGATGCTGGAGGAGCCCCGCACCCCTCAGATGCTTTACCGGATGAGGCTGCCCCGGCAGGTGCCGCCCCTTTCCATTCTGCGGCGGGAAAAGTGAATCAAATTTCATAACACAAGGCCCTTTGGCGTATTGCCAAAGGGCCTTGTTGCGGTTATGAGGTTGGTTCCTGCTCTTCCACTGCCAGCTCCGCCAGCAGCTTTTTGTCCTCCTTGGAGCTGAGGTCCAGCCTGGCGTACAGGTCGGGCCGCCGGTCTCTGGTGCGGCGGAGGGACTCCTTCCGCCGCCAGCGCTCCACCTTCCCGTGGTCGCCGGACAGCAAAATCGGAGGCACCTCCCGGCCATGCCACACCGCCGGGCGGGAATACTGGGGATACTCCAGCAGATTGTCCCAGTGGCTCTCGTTTTCGTAGCACGACGGGTCGGACAGCACCCCCGGTACCATCCGGCACACCGCGTCGGCAATGGCCATGGCGGCGTATTCCCCGCCGGTTAGCACGAAGTCACCCAGGCTCAGCTCCTCGTCCACGCACTCGTCCAGAAAGCGCTGGTCCACCCCCTCATAGTGACCGCAGACCAGAATCAGCCGGTCATAGGTGCTTACCAGCCGTTTGGCCTCCTGCTGGGTGAAGGTGACGCCGCAGGGGGACATGAAGATGGTATGCACCCGCCGCCCGGCCTCCTGGCAGATATGCCTCCAGCAGCGGTAAAGGGGGTCGGCCTGCATGATGGCCCCGTGGCCGCCGCCGTAGGGGTAGTCGTCCACCTGGTTTTGGCGGTTGGTGGTGTAGTCCCGAATCTGGTGGGACTGGATTTTGATGATGTCCCGCTCCTGGGCCCGGCCCAGGATGGATTCGTTCATCATATCGTCCACGCTGAGGGGGAAGAGGGTCATGATGTCGATTTGCATGGCGTAGCCCATCTCACTGCCCCAGCCCTTCCAGCACGGTCATCACAATGGCACCACGCTCATCGTCGATTGCGTGGACGAAGGCAGGCACGTCGGGAATCAGGTATTCCTTCCCGTCCAGCCCGGCCACCTGGTACACATCCTGAGCAGGATACTCCAGCACGTCCGTCACCCTGCCGAACACTGCGCCGGTCTCGGCGTTGACGGCGTCCATGCCGATCAGGTCGGCCACGAAATGCTCCCCCTCGTCAATGGGCAGGTCGGCGCGCCGGGCCTGAACCACCCGGTTCTTCAGGGGAAGGGCGTCGTCAATGGAGGAGATGCCCTCCAGCATCAGCAGGGCGTGGACGCCCTGCACTCTGGCGGAGCGCACCGTGTACGCCGTGCCGCCCACAAAGACGGTGTCCAGCGCGCCGAAGTCCGCCGGGTCATTCAGCCAGCTCTCCACCTTCAGCTCCCCCCGGACGCCGTGGGTGTTGATGATTTTGCCGATTTCCAGCGTTTCTGTTTTCATCTTGCACAACTCCTTCTTGGGGTTGAAGTCTTAGGAAAAAAGCAGAGCCACCGGCCGGTGGCTCTGCCTTGTGTCATTCCATGATCTCCACCGAGACCCTGGTGTTGTTCCTCTGGGCGAACGAACGCACAACGGTGCGAATCTCCTTGGCGATGCGGCCCTGACGCCCGATCACCTTGCCCATGTCCTCAGGGGCGACCCGAAGCTCCAGAACAACCTCACCATCGCAATCAATCTCGTTGACGGAAACCGCATCGGGATTGTCCACCAGATTTTTCGCGATATAGATCAAGAGCTCTTTCATGCTGATCGATCCCTCCAGGATTACAGTACGCCAGCCTGCTTGAGCAGACGCTTCACGGTGTCAGTGGGCTGTGCGCCGGTCTTGATCCAGGCCTGGGTGCGCTCTGCATCGACCTTGATCTCTGCGGGCTCGGTCAGGGGATTGTAAGTGCCCAGCTGCTCAATGAAGCGGCCGTCACGGGGATAGCGGGAGTCAGCCACCACGATACGATAGAAAGGGGCCTTCTTCGCGCCCATGCGGCGCAGTCTGATTTTCACCATTTATCATTCACCTCCAAAGATTAGTCACAATTTATGATTAACACATTGCTGTGCGAATCAGCAGGGAAGGGGGTTAGTGCTTCTTCTTGCGCTTGTTGCTCTTGCGCTGACGGCCTGCGCTGTGCCCGCCGCCGCCGAAGCGGCCGCTGAGCAGGCCCTCCATACCGCTCTGACCACCCACGATGCCGGAGACGTCGCCGCCGCTCATGGCCTGGCGCATGGCCTTGGGCATCTTGCCCCGGGCGAAGCGCTTGGTCAGCTGCTGCATCATCTCAAACTGTTTGAGCAGCTTGTTGACCTCCTGGACGGAGGTGCCGCTGCCGGCGGCAATACGCCGTTTGCGGGAGGCGTTCAGGATGGAGGGGTCGTTCCGCTCCTTCTTGGTCATGGAGAGGATGATGGCCTCGGTCCGGTCAATGGCCTTTTCATCGATCTGGCTCTCATCCACCTTGCCACTGAGGCCGGGCATCCGGTTCAAAATGTCACTCATGGAGCCCATTTTCCTGGTCTCCTGAATCTGGTCCTAGAAGTCCTGAAGGGTGAAGCGATTCTTGCGGATCTTCCGCTCCATCTCCTCGGCCTTTTCCTGATCCAGCTGATCCTGGGCCTTTTCGATCAGGGTCAGCATATCGCCCATGCCCAGGATACGGCTGGCCATGCGGTCAGGGTGGAACACCTCGATAGCGTCCAGCTTCTCCCCGACACCCACGAACTTGACAGGCTTACCGGTGGTGGCCCGAATGGACAGGGCCGCGCCGCCGCGGGCATCGCCGTCCAGTTTGGTCAGCATGACGCCGGTAATGTCCAGGGCGGCGTCGAAGGCTTCTGCGGCCCGGACGGCGTCCTGGCCAATCATGGCGTCCACCACCAGCATGATCTCATCCGGAGAGACGGCTGCCTTCATCCGCTTCAGCTCGTCCATCAGCGCATCGTCCACATGGAGGCGGCCTGCGGTGTCCAGGAACACAACATCGTTGCCGTGCTCTTTGGCGTGCTGTACGGCTGCCCTGGCGATTTCCACCGGGTCGCCCTGGCCCTGCTCAAAGACGGGGATGTTCAGCTGCTGCCCCACCACCTGCAGCTGCTGAATGGCGGCGGGACGGTACACGTCGCAGGCGGCCAGCAGGGGACGCATCCCCTTTTTGGAGCGCATATAGGCGGCCAGCTTGGCGGAGTTGGTGGTCTTGCCCGCCCCCTGCAAACCCACCATCATCACAACGGTGGGGGACTTGGGGGCAATGTTCAGCCGGGCGGCCTCCCCGCCCATGAGGGCGATCAGCTCCTCATTGACGATTTTTACCACCATCTGAGCGGGGGTCAGGGAGGAGATGACATCCTGCCCCACGGCCCGCTCGGTGACGCGGTTGATGAAATCCTTCACCACGGAATAGCTGACGTCGGCCTCCAGAAGGGCCAGCCGAATCTCCCGCATGGCGTCCCTGACGTCGGATTCCGTCAGGCGGCCCTTGCTGCGGAGCTTGCTGAATACGCTATTCAGTTTTTCTGTTAAACCTTCAAAAGCCATGAGGTTACTCCTTTAGTGCCTCTACCTTGGATTGGAGGGAGGAGATGAGGTCTGCCAGGGGCTGACTCCCGATGCGAGTGTCGTTCAGCTCGGCGATTTGGTCGGCCAGCGTGCTGACCTCCTGCAGGCTGCGCTGCACCTCCAGAAACCGGGCGATGATGCCGGTTTTCTCCTCCATCTCCGTCAGAATCGCGTCCGCCCGGACAATGACATCCCGCACACCCTGCCGGGTGATGTTGGCGTTCTCCGCGATTTCCGCCAGAGACAGATCCTCATTATAGTAGAGGTCATAAAACTCTTTCTGGCGTTCGGTCAACAAGTCACCGTAAAAGTCAAAAAGCATGGTTTTCTCGAATGCCTGTTCCATGGTGTCCGCCGCCTTTCACGCCGATTTGTAAAGCTGCCATGCTTTACAACGTGCTTATTATACCGTGAATCCGGAGGCTTGTCAAGGGGTTTTCCTTTCAAATTTCGCAAAAAAGAAGGGTACAGCGCATAATGACGGGAAAACCGGAAAGACTTGTGGCAGATGTTTTCGCAGCTTTGGCCGTCTGCCAGGGCGGACGCACGGAACCGGAGGAATGACGGATGACAAGAGAGGAAGCCTTTCGCGCAGGCGGCGTGGCCTGCGCCCGGTACCTGGCGGACGAAGCCTGTCCGGCCCGGGAGACGGCCCGCGCCCAACGTGGGGCGCTGCTGGCGCTGCGCCGGCAGATGGAGGGGCTGGAACATATGACCGCTGCCCGGCGACAGGTTCCCTCTGCTGCGGAATGGCTGCTGGACAATTTTTCCGTCTACCAGAGCAGGGCGTTGCTGGCGATAGAGGAATTTCAGCAGGGGACACGGCTCCCCGCCTGCTCCAACCGGGGAGATCGGCTGCGGGTCATCCTGCTGGCGGAGCAGGCGGTGGAAACGGCCTCGGACGGCGACGGCTGCCTCGCCTTTTTCGAGGGGGTGCAGGAGGCCGCGCCGCTGTCGGAGGGGGAGTGCGCTCTGCTGGGCAGCGCATTGCTGCTGGGGCTGCTGCCGGTGCTAAGGCGGCTCGGTACCAAGGTGCAGGAGGCGGACTGGTGGCAGGGGGAGGCCCTTGCAGCCCTGGCGGAGGAGCTGAAACAGGTCTTCGCCCTGTTTCACGAACTGGCCGCGCCGGAGTTTGCCCGGCGTCTGGCAAAGCTGAGCGCTGCGGAGCGGATGCTCCGGCAGGACCCGGCGGGGCTGTACCCGAACCTGGCGGAGGAGAGCCGCAGCGCCTGCCGCGCCGCCCTGGCCCGGACGGCAAAGCGTAAACGGGTGCGGGAGCGGGACTATGCGGAAGAACTGCTGGGCCGGGCCAGGAGGGAGGGCCGCTCCGTGGCGGAGCTGCTGTTTCCGGCCCCCGGAACCGGGGCGTGGTACCCGCTGGCGGTCGGGGGCGGCACTGTGGCGCTGGCGCTGCTGGGGCAGATTCTGCTGGGCCGGTGGTGGAGCGGGCTGCTGCTGGTGCTGCCTATCTCGGAGCTGGTAAAGCAGGAGCTGGACTTCCTGCTGCTCCGGTGGGTGCCGGTGCGCCCGCTGCTTCGGCTGTCGCTGGAGGACGGCGTCCCGGTGGAGGGGCGCACCCTGTGCGTCATCCCGGCCCTCCTCACCGACGGGGAGGCGGGGGAGACGCTGGCCAAAAAACTGGAATATCATGCGCTGGTGTCCAAGCGGGCGGGGAAGGAGATCCGCTACGGTATCCTGGCGGATCTGCCGGACGCCCCGTTTGGGGAGGACGCGCTGCGGCGGGGCTGGGTCGAAAACGCGAAACAGGCCGTCGCCGCCTTGAACAGCAGGTACGGCGGCGGCTTCTACCTGTTCTACCGTGAACCGACCTACGCCCGCCGGGACAACTGCTGGCGTGGCTGGGAGCGGAAACGGGGGGCCCTGCTGGAGCTGGCCCGCTTCCTGCGGAAGCTGCCCTCCGGCATCCGCGTGCTGGAGGGGGAGGAACAGGACCTGACCGGCACCCGGTTCCTGCTGACACTGGATGAGGACACCCGGCTGCTGCCGGACACAGCGGAACGGCTGATCGCCACGATGCTTTGCCCCCTGAACCGGCCCAGGCTGGACGAAACCAGGCGGGTGGTGCAGTCCGGTTACGGCATTTTGCAGCCCGCCGTTGGGATGGCGCTGGAGGAGGAGGGGGCCACGGCCTTTGCCCGGCTGCACAGCGGACAGGGAGGGGCGGAGCCCTACGCCTTTGCCTCCAGCGAGCTGTACCGGGATGTCTTTGACCGGGGCAGCTACACGGGGAAGGGGCTGATCGACATCGACGCCTTCCTGACCTGCCTGGACCACCGGTTCCCGGAGGGGTGTGTCCTGTCCCACGACCTGCTGGAAGGGGAATACCTTCACACCGGTCTGGCAGGGGGCTGCCCCGTGTTGGACAACGCCCCCCAGACCGCCCTGGCCTGGTACCGGCGGCTGCACCGCTGGACGAGAGGGGACTGGCAAACCCTCCCCTGGCTCAGAAAAACGGTGGATAACGAGTTTGCACAGCGTGTGGAAAATCCCTTGAACTCCCTCTCAAAGTGGAAAATTTTGGACAATTTGCGGCGCAGTTTGGTACCGGTGGCCCTGATTTTAGCACTGGCCCTGGGGGCCTGCGGAAGGGGGTCGGTATTCTGGCCCGGCGTCGTGCTGGCGTTGGCGGTCAGCGTGGAGGGGGTGCTGCTGCACGGGCTGGCCCGCCTCCTGAGCCGGGGGAAGGGGGGAATCCCCCACTTTCGGACGAAGACGGTTTCCGGGCTGACGGGAGCAATCAGGGTGGCGGCGGCCCGGTTCCTCCTGCTGCCCTGCGAGGCGTGGGTGCAGCTCTGGGCGGCGGTGACCGCCTTGATTCGGATGGGCATCACCCGGCGGGGCCTGCTGGACTGGACGGTCAGCGCCGGGGCCGAGGATGCCGCCGGCGTGTGGGCGGTTTGGCATAGGCTGCTGCCCGCCTCCGGGCTGGGGCTGGCGGTGCTGGTGCTGGGGCAAAATGCGGCGGGAAGGCTGCTGGGGCTGCTGTGGCTTTTGTCCCCGCTGCTGGCCTGGTATCTGAGCCGCCCGGAGGAGGCCGTCAAACTGTCGGAAGGGGAGCTGGCCTTTCTGCGGGAGGAGGCCGGGGCCCTCTGGCGGTACTTTGACACCTTCCTGACCCCGGCAGACCACTTCCTGCCGCCGGACAACGTCCAGGAGCGCCCGGCGGCTGGGATCGCCCACCGCACGTCTCCCACCAACATGGGGCTGTCGCTGACGGCCTGTCTGGCCGCACTGGACCTGGAGCTGACGGAGCGGAACCGGGCGCTGTTTCTCATTGAGCGGCAGCTGACCGCCATGGAGGGGCTGGAGCGGTGCCACGGCCACTTTTACAACTGGTATGATACCTGCAAGGCAGAACCCCTTTACCCACGCTACCTCTCCACTGTGGACAGCGGCAACCTGTGCGCCGCCCTCATCGCCCTGGCCCAGGGGTTGCAGGAGCTGGGGGAACTGGCGTTGGCCCGGCGGGCCAGCCGTCTGGCGGAGGAGATGAATTTCGCCTTCCTGTACGACGAGGGACAGCACCTCTTTTATATCGGCTATGACGCCGAAGGCGGCGGCTACACGAACAGCTGGTACGACCTGATGTGTTCCGAAGCCCGCACCGCCAGCTATATCGCCATCGCCAGGGGAGAGGTGGAGGGTCGGCACTGGCGGCACCTGTCCCGGGCGCTGCTGCGCTCCGGCCGGCACGCAGGTATGGCCTCCTGGTCGGGGACGGCCTTTGAGTATCTGATGCCCCAGCTCTTCCTGCCCGCCCCCAGAGGGTCCCTGCTCCGGGAGACCCTGGCCTTCTGCGTGGCGGAGCAATATCGGGCGCGGGGAAGGCAAAAAGGGGTCTGGGGCGTCTCCGAGTCCGCCTTTTTCGCCCTGAACGGGGACGGCAGCTACTGCTATCAGGCCAACGGCACCCCCTCCCTGGCCCTGAAGCGGGAGACGGGCAGGCGGGTGGTGTCCCCCTACGCCTCCGCGCTGGCGCTGACGGTGACGCCCCGGCTGGCGGCGCAGAACCTCCGCAGGCTAGACGAGCTGGGGATGAACGGACAATACGGCTTTTACGATGCACTGGATTTGACCGTTCCCGGCGGAGCCGTCGTCCGCACCTGGATGGTGCATCATCAGGGGATGAGCCTGCTTGCCATTGACAACGCGCTGCATCAGAATATTTTTGTGCGCCGCTTTTTGCGGGAACCGGCCATGGCGGCCTTTGCCCCTCTGCTGGGGGAGACGTTGCCAACCGGCCCCGCCATGCGGCGCAGGGAGGAACCTATGAGGAAAAGAAAAGCGCCGCCCGTGACCCCCTTTGCCCGGGGCGGCACCGGCTTCGACCCGGCGCAGCCCACCGCCCATCTCTACTCCGACGGCAGCTTCCACAGCCTGCTCGCGGCGGACGGCGGGGGCTGGTGCGCCTTTGCCGGAAAGCGTATGACGGGGGATGCCGGTGTGCTGAACGTCACCGCCCGGCTGGACGGGAAGGAATACGCCGTCTTTCCCTGCGGGCAGGCGGATAACCGCCTGGAATGGCGCTTTGAGGAGGAACGGGCCACGCTGTCCCTGACGGAGGAGTCCTTCCAGATCCGGCAGGAGGTGGCGCTGCGGAGCGGCCTGAACGGGGCCCGTCACACCCTTTGGATGGAGAACCGCAGCACATCCCCCATGACTGTGCGCTGCACGCTGCAACCGATCCTGCTGGAGGAGGACGCCTACGCCGCTCACCCGGCCTTCGCCCGGCTGTCGGTGGAGAGCGAGCCGCGCCCCCAGGGCGTCCTGTTCCGCCGCCGCCCCAGGGAGGGCCGGGAAGCCCTCTGTCTGGTGGCGCTGTGGGATGGCCCGGTGGCGCGCTGGGACACCGCCCGCATCCACGCGGACCGGCCCGCAGGGCACACGGGGGCGGTCTGCGACCCCCAGCTGACGCTGGAGCTGGCGCTTCCGGGGAAGGGAACCGGGCGGCTCATCCTGGCCCTTTCCGTGGGGGAGGAGAGGCAGGCCCTGCGGAACGCGGAAGGGATTCTGGGCGGGCTGAAAACTCCGCAGCCGTCCTTTGCACTCCAGCTCTCGGAGCGCTGCGGCCTCTCCCTCCGGGAGCGGCAGGAGGCGGATCGGCTGCTCTCTCACCTGCTGCACTGGTGGACAAAGCGGGCGGCGGCGGGGATACAGGGCCCTCAGGACCTGTGGCCCTTCGGCCTCTCCGGCGACCTGCCCATTGCGGTGACTGAGGCGGGCGGAAACGATGCCCGGCGGCTGGCTCGGTTCGCCGCCGAGCATGAGCTGCTGGTGCGCTGCGGCTACCCCTTTGACCTGGTCATTCTGGACAGAAGCGGCGCACTGGAGGAGCCCCTCTGCGGGGAACTGCGGCGGAGGCATATCCCCGCCACCTTTGGAGGCAGCGGCGGTCTGCACCTGATTTCCGCAGCCCCGGAGCAGTGGGCCCCCATCTATGCCGGGGCCGCTGTGGTGCTGCAAAACGAGGTGCCACAGCAGCCGACGGAGGTTGCCCTGCCCCTGGCAAAGGGGGTTCCCATCCCATCCCAGGAAGGGGACTGCCGGTGGGAATGGCTGGAGGACGGTTTCCGGCTTTTCCTGCACAACGCGCTGCCGCCCCGGCGCTGGAGCCATATCCTGGCAAACGAGAACCTCGGCTGGCTGACGGACGAGTGCGGCACAGGCCACCTGTGGTATGGCAACGCAAGGGAGAATCAGCTCCTCCCCTGGGAGAACGATCCCCTGGCACAGCAGGGGCCGGAGGATTTGCTGCTCCTGGCGGAAGGGGAGGAGGTCTCCTGCTTCGCCCGCCGGGACGGCTGGGAGACGGTGGTGCGCTATCGCGCGGGCTTCGCCTCCTGGCAAAAGCGAAAAAATGGCAAGGAGATTTCCCTGACAGCGGAGCTTCCTCTGCATGAGAATTGCAGAACCTTCTGTCTGACCGTCTCCGGCTTCCAGACTCAGGTACAACTCTGCTGGAAGCTGTGGCCCCAGCTGGCGGAGCGGCGCAGGGATGCCCGATTTGTACGGATGCAGCAGAAGGACGGCGGCATTGCCCTGACGAATGGGGCGAATCAGGATTTCCCCGGCGTGGAGCTTTTGCTCCGGGCAGAGGGCTGCCCACTGGCGCTGGAGCCGCTGCCGGACGGGGGATTCTGCCTGTCCTGTCCGGTTATGGGCAGCCTTTCTTTGATGGCAGGCATAAATGCTTTACAGGAAAACGAGCAAACGCCGCCTCTCCTGAAGCCGGACTATGACTGGCCGCAGCTGGCCTCCCCGCTGAGGCTGGAGACGCCGGACGGGGCGCTGAACCATTATCTCAGCTTCTGGTGTCTCTATCAGGTGGTGGCCTGTCGGCTGTTTGCCCGCACCAGCCTGTACCAGTGCGGCGGGGCCTTTGGGTTTCGGGATCAGCTACAGGATGTCTGCGCCCTGATGGCTACCGCGCCGGAGCTGGCCCGGCAGCAGATTCTGCGGGCGGCGGCCCACCAGTTCCGGGAGGGGGACGTGCAGCACTGGTGGCACCCCAGAGGGACGGCGGAGCCGGAGCGGGGCGTCCGTACCCGCATCAGCGACGACCTGCTGTGGCTGCCCTACGCCCTGACCTGTTGGGTGGAGACGACAGGGGAGACCTCCCTCCTGAAAGAGCAGGTGGGCTGGCGCACCAGCGAACCCCTCCAGCCCCAGGAGCAGGAGCGCTACGAGACCCCCGCCAGGGCCGGGGAGACGTCCACCCTGTACGAACACGGCTGCGCTGCCATTCACTGCGTCATCACCCGGGGCACCGGCGGCCACGGCCTGCTGCTGATGGGCGGCGGGGACTGGAACGACGGCCTGAATCGCATCGGCGCGGAAGGGAAGGGGGAGAGCGTCTGGCTGACCTGGTTCGCTGCCCTGGTCCTGGAGCGGTGGTCGGCAGTGGCGGAGGGGCAGAACGATACCGCCCGGTCGGTTCGCTGCGCCCGTCGGGCCCAGGAGCTGGCCCAGGCCGCCAACCGGGCTTGGGACGGCCACTGGTACCTCCGTGGCTACGACGATGGGGGCAGGCCCTTCGGCGGTGAGGGTCATCCTTTCTGCCGGATGGACTCCATCGCCCAGAGCTTTTCCGTCTTTGCGCCGAACCCCCAGCCGGAGCGGGGCAGGGAGGCAGTGTTACAGGCGGTGTCCGCCCTCTACGACGCCGACCGGGGTACGGTGGCCCTACTGCGGGGCGGCTTCCAGCCCGGCAGCGGGGCGGGTTATATTCAGAGTTATCCCTCAGGCGTCCGGGAGAACGGCGGGCAGTACACCCACGGGGCGGTGTGGCTGGCCGGGGCCTGCTATCGGCTGGGGGAGCGGGAGCTGGGCTGGCGCCTCCTGCGGGACCTCCTGCCGGAGCGCCACGACAGCGGCGTTTACGAAGGAGAGCCTTACGTGTTGGCCGGGGACGTGTCCACTGCGCCGGGACAGGAGGGGCGCTGCGGCTGGAGTTGGTACACCGGCGCGGCGGCGTGGTATTACCGCACGGCCACGGAGGCGCTGCTGGGGATTCGGCAGCGGGGCGGCAGGCTGTACCTGAACCCACAGCTGCCGGAGGGCTGGGACGGCTACCGGGCCACCCTGCGCCTTGCCGGAAAGACGCTGCGCATCCGCGTCCATTGCACCGGGCCCTGTCAGATTCTGGTGGACGGCGTGCCAAAGGAAAACGGCCTTGCCCTGGACAGTTTGGGAGGGCAGGCAGAGCTGACCGTGTTTTGCGGTAAAAACGCGGGACAGTGAAACAGCCGGGAAAAAAACCGCAACGCAAAAAGGGAGGAGGGCATTGCTGCCCTCCTCCTGACTGATTTTGCACGCAGAGGCTCACCCCTCATACTGGGCGTAGATTCCGTTGATGATCTCCGCCAACTCGTCAATCCGGGCCTGAATCTCCGCCATCTGTTCCTCATAGTTGGCCTGGTTTGCCGCCTCGGTGGAATTGATTTCGGACAGCTCCGTCACCACATCCGCCACCGTGGAGAAGACGCAGTCCTCCTGCTCCACATAGCTTTGCATGGTGTCCATCAGATTCGTCACATAGGACTCTTCCAGGGAACCGGAGTTGATGCTCTCCATATCAAAGGCGATAAGCATGGACGTCTTGTTTTTATACATTGCGGCGATGCGGCTTGCCACCGATGTGCCGGAGGAGGTCAGATAGGAGTAGTCAAAGTATACCGTTCCATCCTCATCCTGTCCGGCGATGGGGGTGCTGCTGTGATAGCTGGTGTATCCGACAAATCCGTCGTCCTTTAACAGCTGAATGTTGGAATCCGTGGTGTAGTCGGAGCGCAGGAGGAACACGCTGGTGTGTTCCCGCCCGATGGTTTCCAGCCAGGACAGGGCGGAAAGGACGCTCTCATTCACTGTCTCTGAAAAGGCGGGGGTATACAGCATGACCTCCCAGGCGTCGTCCGCCGCGTCCAGAATGTCTTCCATGACGGATTGCTCCAGCGTGCAGTCCAGGATGAGGACGGGCGGGAAGTCATATGTGTCCGCCATGGTTTCCATGTAAGACAAATCCGACACATCCGTCACCACAAAGCCCACCATAAGCGCGGCCGTCTCACTGGAGTAGGAGATGTTTTCCTCCAGCTCTTCCAGCTGACTTTTCAGTTCCCTTTGTTCCCGCTCATAGACCGACGCCTCGTTCTGCAGGGCCTGAAGCTGCGTCTCCTGGGCGTCTGCCTCCTGCTGATCGGTGTAGAACAGATAGGCAAGCCCGACGGCCAGCGCAATGCTCAGCATTGCGCCGAGGATATTCCAGATGAGTGACCCTTTACGCTTCATACTGCTGTGCCTCCCCTTTTGTTGATGCGGTGTTGACCGCCGTGATGTTGGAATGTTCAAAGATCAGCCGCTTGCTGCAAATCTCCATTGCCGCCGGCCTGTGGGTGACGATCAGCACAGTCTGATTGCCCAGCGCCTTCAGGTTCCGCAGCAGCCTGCGTTCGGTGTCCTCGTCCAGTGCGGAGGTGGCCTCATCCAGCAGCAGCACCGGCGCATTCCGGTACACCGCCCTTGCGATGGCGATCCGCTGCATCTGTCCCTCGGACAAACCTGCGCCCTTTTCCCCCAGCACGGTGCTGTAACCGTTGGGCAGCTCCCGGATGAACTCATCCGCGCAGGCGATGCGGCAGGCCTCCTCCACACGGGCCTTCTGCTCCTTCGTGTAAGGCGGGGCGTGGAGGAAGTCCACCGCCTCATAAATGCTGCCGGACATCAGCATGTTGCCCTGGGGGACATAGGAAAACCATCTGCGGGTGGCGGGGGAGATGTCGATGCCTCCGTCAGCATACAGGCTTCCGGACACCGGCGCGTAGATGCCCAGCAGGATTTTCAGCAGCGTGCTCTTGCCGATGCCGGAGATGCCGGTCAGGGCGACGATTTCCCCCTTTGCCACGTCGAAGGTGGCCCCGCTGATCACTTCCTCCTCGCCATCGTCATAGATGAAGGTCAGATTCTCCGCATGGAGGCCGGTGAAGTCCGGAAGGGGTTTTGTGTCCTCCTCCTTCGGCAGCTGCTCCAGCTCCATCAGCCGCTCCGCCGAGGCCAGCATGGCATAATACTGGGGCACGTAGCCGGAGATGTTGGCAAAAGGGCTTCTGATCTGGCTGATCAGCTCCAGCACGGCGGTCAGGGTGCCGTAGGTCAGGGTGCCGTTCAGAATACCGAATCCGCACCAGACCAGGCCAAAGAGATAGCTGCCCTGCATCACCGCACCGAAGCCCACATTGCAGATGTTGGAGAAGGTTCTTCGCTTCATCCGGGCCTTTTTATGGGCGGCGGCCTTCTCCCCGGTGCGGGCGGCGGCCATATCCTCCGCTTCAAAGCTCTTCAGAATCAGGAGGCTCTCCACAGACTCCTGGAGCCAGGAGCGGAGCCTGCCGTCCGTCTCCTGCACCTCCTTGTGCAGCCGTTTCATCCTGCGGCGAAACAGGAAGGTCACGCCAAGCATCACCAGCCCGCCCGCCAGGAACAGGCCGCCGAACCGCCAGTCCAGCACCATCAGCACCACCAGGGCACAGACCAGCTGCACCGCCATGGAGCAGATGCCGGGGATCAGGTCGGTGGCATAATCCGCCACGATCTTCACATCGCTGGTCATGCGGTTTTGCAGCTCGCCGGTATGGTAGACCTTCAGCCCGCTGTAGCGGCTACGGAGGATGGTTTCATAGGTATGCTCTTTTAACCGATTCTCGATGGACGCCCGAAGGTGCTCATCCTCCTGCCGGATCACCGCCCTGAGGGCCAGCTGAGCGACGATGATGCCGAGGAAAATCCCGCACCAGCGAAGAAACATGGCCCGATTCAGCGCCACGGCGTAGTCAATGGCGTTGCGCATCACCAGGGCGAGGATGACGGACAAAAACGCCGCCGCGCCCGTGCACAGGGTCAGAAGGAGGATGCCCGACAGACTGTGCTGCGCCATCCGGACGACCCAGCCCAGCGCCGTCTCTCCCAACAGGCGCTTGCCCAGGGTGCGGATTCCTGTGATTACCTGATGCTTCAGGAGACGGAGGGGATAGATCAGGTCCCAGAACCATACATACAGGCAATAGGAGAGGTCTGTGGTGCGGATCTCCCGCTGGCCACGCCTGCCTTTCCCCCGCCAGCAGCTTTCCATGACACCCTTCACGGCGGAAAGGGGGACACGCTCCAGAGCGAAGGTGTTGTCTCCCCGGATGAGGCAGACGTCCCCGTCAAATCCCATCACGCGGTGCAGCACCTGGGTTCCGTCGGGGCGGACGTACAGCACCACGTCGTGCTTCTTCGGCCTGCCCTCCAGCTTCCGAATCAGGACGTGGGAGGCGTAGGTGTAGAGGAGGGGCTGCATACTGACGCCTTTGATCGGTATCACAATAAAGCCGGATGCGTCCAACTCATCGAGCTTTGTGGTTTGCGCTGTCCTGGGCTCCTGCTCCATGTTACCACCTCCGGTTCCGTTGCTGTACGGTTCCCCAAATCAAATTGAAAGTGTTCCTGCTGCCGTTTCCTGCGGCGCGGGGCACAATATTATTTAT
>JAJQET010000059.1 GCA_021201515.1 Clostridiales bacterium
CGCCGGTGGAGATGTGGGTCATCTTGTCGGCATAGCCCAGCTGCTGGACAGCGGCCGCGGAGTCGCCGCCGCCGATGATGGTGATGGCGTCGGTCTTGCTCAGGGCCTCGGCCACGGCCTTGGTGCCCACGGCAAACTTGTCAAACTCGAACACGCCCATGGGGCCGTTCCAAATCACGGTGCCGGCGTCGGCCACGGCGGCGCAATAGGCCTCGGTGGTCTTGGGGCCGATGTCCAGGCCCTGCCAGCCGTCGGGAATCTCGCCGGTGGCGACAACCTGGCTCTCAGCATCGGGGGCAAAGGCGTTGGCGGCCACGGTGTCGGTGGGGAGCAGCAGCTTGACGCCCTTCTCCTCCGCCTTCTTGATCATATCCAGAGCATACTGCTCCCAGTCGGCCTCCAGCAGAGAGTCGCCGACCTTGCCGCCCTGAGCGGCCGCGAAGGTGTAGGCCATGCCGCCGCCGATGATGACGGTGTCAGCAATCTCCAGCAGGTTGTTGATGACGCCGATTTTGGAGGAAACCTTGGAGCCGCCCAGAATGGCCACCAGAGGACGCTTGGGGTTGGCCAGGGCGCCGCCAATGATGTCCAGCTCCTTCTGAATCAGGAAACCGGAGACGGCGGGGAGGTAAGCGGCCACACCGGCGGTGGAGGCGTGGGCGCGGTGCACCGTGCCGAAGGCGTCGGAGACATAGACGCCGTCCGCACCGGCCAGGTCGGCCAGGGCCTTGGCGAAGGCGGGGTCATTCTTGGTCTCGCCCTTGTCATAGCGCAGGTTCTCCAGCAGCAGGATCTGGCTGGGCGGGAGGGCG
Organism: Clostridiales bacterium; assembly: GCA_021201515.1. Lineage (GTDB taxonomy): Bacteria > Bacillota > Clostridia > Oscillospirales > Oscillospiraceae > Onthomonas. The sequence continues at coordinate 813 of JAJQET010000059.1, forward strand.
GCGGCCTTGGCCTGGGCGTCCTCGCCCACGATGTCGGCGGCCATGATGACCTCCTGGCCCAGCAGCTCGGACAGCCGCTTTGCCACCGGCTTCATGCTCAGCTCCGGCTTCCGCTCGCCCTTGGGCTTGCCCATGTGGGAGCAGGCGATGACGGACGCGCCCTGGTCCAGCAGGTACTGGATGGTGGGCAGGGCGGCGCGGATGCGCTTATCGTCGGTGATGACGCCGCTGCCGTCCTTCGCCATGGGGACGTTGAAATCGCAGCGGAGCAGGACCTTCTTGCCGGCTACATCAATGTCGGTGACGGTTTTCTTGTTGTAGTTCATTTCGGGAATGACTCCTTTCGTTTGATGAAAATGGGGTAAAAAGCAAATTTATTAAATAATACCTTCCGGGGAAGGTGTTATTTATGTGGTTGGGGAACAACGGCCTTTCCTTCAGCCAGTAGGGGCGCACAGTGTGCGCCCGCAGGGATGTTTCCCTTTCCGCTGGGGTCAAAACAGGGAATTGCGTCTTTTCCCCGGCAAAAACGGCAGCGGGAACCAAAGGGCTTGCCGGGCGAACACTGTTCGCCCCTACGGAGTGAGGGGGAAAATGGCTGAATCCCACATCGGCCGCAGCGGAGGGGTTTCTAACAGCCGCCGGCCGCCATCTCCCCCTCCCCGGTCAATCCGGGGAATCCGTTCTGCCGCAGCGCCTCATAGAGCAGCACCGCAGCGGAGTTGCTGAGGTTCAGACAGCGGACGTTGGGCAGCATGGGTATGCGGACGCACCGGTCCGCGTACCGCAGCCGGAAATCCTCCGGCAGACCGGCAGTCTCCTTGCCGAAGAACAGCCAGTCCTCCGGGCCGTAGGCCACCTGGGTATAGCCCTGAGGGGTCTTGGTGGTGGCCAGCCACAGATGGCCCTCCGCCTCCGGGTGGCGGGCGAAGAAGTCCTCCAGGCCGTCGTACTCGGTGACGGACACCTTGTCCCAGTAGTCCAGCCCGGCCCGGCGCACCCACTTCTCGCTGACCTCAAACCCCAAAGGGCGGATCAGGTGGAGGCTGGCGCCGGTGACGGCGCAGGTGCGGGCGATGTTGCCGGTGTTCTGGGGAATCTCCGGCTCCACTAAAACGATATGTAGCATATACGACCCACACTCCTCTGGCAGACACTCATATTCTAGTCTATTTTATTCGGAAAATCAACAGGAAATACCGAATTTGCCCCCATATTTTTTCAATTATTTTCGCCATGGGGAGGCCGGAGAGGAATTTCCCGGCGAAAGGAGGCCAAAATACGCATTTTTCACACCCGAAAGGCCCCGCCTCAGCCCTTCCTGCGCCGCCATTCGGCCACCGCCATTGCGTCGCACCGGTTGTTGTAGGGGTTGTCGGCATGGCCCCTAACCCAGTGGAGGCGGACGGTGTGCCGGTCGCACAGGGCCAGCAGCCGCTCCCACAGGTCGGGGTTCAGGGCGGGCTTTTTGTCCCCCTTCACCCAGCCCCGGCGCTGCCAGCCTTTGGCCCAGCCCTTGTCCAGGGCGTCGATGACGTATTTCGAGTCGGAGTACAGCTCCACGATGCAGGGCTGCTTCAGGGCCTCCAGCCCTTTGATCACCGCCGTCAGCTCCATGCGGTTGTTGGTGGTGGCGTCCTCCCCGCCGGACAGCTCCAGGGTATGCTCCCCGTACAGCAGGATGGCCGCCCAGCCACCGGGGCCGGGGTTGCCGGAACAGGCGCCGTCGGTGTATAATGTGACAGTTTTCAAGGGATACAGCTCCTTTTGTGGCAATGAATTCGAGTGGAGGGTCTTACACTTCTGAGGCGAGGTTTCCGCTTAAAGTCATGATTGTGTTTTCCGGTTTTCCGTAGGGGCGCACAGTGTGCGCCCGGCAAACCTTTCGATTATCACTGAGTTCGCCGAAGGAAGCGCCTTTTCCGCAGGCAGGTAAAACAAAAAGAAAAGACTGTTATCATCCAACAGACCAGTTCTGCATGGTGGGCTTATGGAAGGGGCAAAGGGGCGGGCGCACACTGTGCGCCCCTACTGGAGTG
>JAJQET010000099.1 GCA_021201515.1 Clostridiales bacterium
ATTTCTCCCGCCGAGATTCTTCCACAGCCTTTGGATTGCACGCTGTCCACGCTTAAAAAACAGCCGCCCGCTTCACAGCAAAAAAACGCCTTCCGGGGGAAGTTCGTTCCCGCCGGAAGGCGCTTTGTATTCACATATTCACCGTTTCACCCGTCTCAGGGCGAAGCTCAGGAAAAACCACACCGCCAGCAGCAGCGTGATGCTGGCCCCGGTGGAGGTGCCCACGTAGTAGCTGACCATCAGGCCGCCGATGCCGCAGACCAGGCCCCCCAGCAGGGAGAGCAGGGTGTACTGGCGCATATTCCGGGCCAGGTTCCGGGCCGCCGCACCGGGCAGCACCAGCAGGGAGTTGATGACCAGCAGCCCCACCCAGGTCATGGTGAGGGTGACCACCACGGCCACGGCGCAGTTGAAGAGGGCCTCCAGCACCCCGGTGCGGATGCCCCGGCTCTCCGCCAGCTCCGGGTGGACGGCGGAGAGGGTCAGGCCGTTCAGCTCAAACACCCACAGCACCGCCACCAGCACCAGAATCAGGGCCAGCAGGCCGATCTTCCCCGGCGAGACGGAGAGGATGTCGCCGATGAGGAGGCTGTTGAACCTGGTGAAGCTGCCGCCCCCCAGGGTGGAGATGAAGATGCCCAGGGCGATGGCTGTGGAGGAGAACACGCCGATCACCGTGTCGCTGGCCATCTTGCTCTTCTGCTGCACCAGGGTGAACAGCAGGGCAAAGACCACGGACAGCGCCACCGCGCACCAGGTGCTGTCCGCCAGGCCGCAGAGGGCACCGATGGCGATGCCGGTGAAGGCAGAGTGCCCCAGTGCGTCGGAGAAGAAGGCCATCCGATGCTCCACCACCATGGTGCTGAGCAGCGCGAACAGGGGGGAGATGACCAGAATGGCCAGCAGGGCGTTTTTCATAAAGTACATACTGCCCGGCTCCGCCCATTCGAAAGGCAGCAGATCTACCAGCGTATACCAGAGGTTCATCTTCCCGCACCTCCGTTCCCAAGGCTGACGCCGAACAGCGCCTGAAACTCCGGGGAGGCCATGACTTCCTGAGGCGTCCCCGCCTTCAGCAGCTGCTTTTTCAGCAGCAGCACCTTGTCCATCAGGCGGAGGGTGCCGAAGTCGTGGGTGGAGAGGAGGATGGACAGGTCATACCGGGTGCGGATGTCGTCCAGCAGGAGGAAGAGCTGCTGCTCCCCCTCCATGTCCACGCCGCTCATGGGCTCGTCCAGAATCAGAATGTTGGGCAGGGGCTCCAGGGCCATGGCCAGCAGCACCCGTTGCAACTCGCCGCCGGAGAGGCTGCCCACCGGCTTGTCCATCAGGACCTCCCCGTTCACCCGGGCCAGACAGGTGCGCACCTGCTCCCGCAGGGACTGGGGCACCGGCAGAAACACTGGCCATTTGGCGCTGGCGCAGATGAACAGATCCAGCACGCTGACCGGGTCCCCCTTGTCAAAGGTGGGGCTTTGGGGGACGTAGCCGATGCGGGGTTTCATGCGGGCCCCCTGGGCGGTGTGGAAGGTGATCTCCCCGGAGTGGGGCATTTGGCCCAGGATGGACTTGAACAGGGAGCTTTTCCCCGCCCCGTTGGGGCCGATCAGGGCGATCAGCTCCCCGCAGTGCATATGAAAGCTGACGTCCTCCAGAATCCGCTCCTCGTCCAGGGTGACGGAGAGGTGGTCCACCCGCAGGCAGCAGCTGCCGGAGCAGGCGTCCGCCTGGGGGACAGAGATGTGCTTGGGTTTCCTCATTGATAGGCCTCCAGAATCGCAGTGATGTTGCTTTGCAGCAGGGCCTCATAGGCGGTGAGGCCCGTTTCTGTGCTGTCCCCGGCGCTCATGCCCATGTTCAGCACGCCGATGGCGCAGCCCCGCTCCGCGGCAAGGCAGTGGGCGGTGGTGTCCGAGCCGTTGGCCTCCACAAAGACGGCGGCAAGCTGGTACCGGTCAATCAGCTCCACCAGCTCGGAAATGCGCCGGGCGGAGGCCTCCGCCCCTTCTTCCTCCTCTACAGCGGCCACAATGGTGAAGCCGAAGGCCTCCGCAAAGTAAGAAAAGCCGTCGTGGAAGGTAATCAGCTCCCTGGGGCAGTCCGCCGGGATGCTGTCCGCTAGTTCGGTCTGGAAGGCGGTCAGTTCTTCCGCCGCCGCTTCTGCGTTGGCCTGGTATTGTTCCCAGTTGTCCGGGTCCAGCGCCCCGAAGGCGTCCGCCAGGGTCTGGGCCATCCGGGCGGCGTTGGCAGGGGAGAGCCAGTAGTGGGGGTCGTCCTCCCCCTCCTCCTCGTTCCACAGCAGGTCGATGCCCTCGGAGCAGTCCACCACCGTCCGCCCCTCCAGGGCGTCGGACAGAAATTCCTCCAGCCCTGCGCCGCTGACGGCGATCAGATCGGCCCCCTCCACCTTTTTCATGTCGCTGATGGGCAGGGTGTAGTTGTGGAGGCAGCTGATCTCCTGCTGGATCATCAGGGACAGGGTGATGCCCTCCGTCCCGTCGGTGACGGCCTGTGCCATCAGGTAGACCGGGTAGGTGGTGCAGGTCACGGTCAGCCCCTCCGTTTCCGTCTCCCCGGCAGAGCAGCCGGCGGCGGAAACCAGCAGGAGGAGGGCCAGGAAAAAGGCAGACAGTCGTTTCAAATCAGGTACTCCATTCTATTGAGATACGGTTCACGACCCGAAGTAGGCGTTCACCGCGTTGACCATCCCCGCCACCAGCTTGGCCTGGTAGTCAGCGCTGTTTAACAGCTGGTCCTCGGTGGGGTTCGTCATAAAGCCCAGCTCCACAATGGAGACGGGCATGGTGCTCCAGTTGATGCCGCTCATGGTGTCCGAGGTCTG
>JAJQET010000110.1 GCA_021201515.1 Clostridiales bacterium
GCCGGAGGAGTAGTAGGGGTGGAAGGCGGTGGTGCTGTAGCCCAGGGCCGCCGCCCAGGAGACCAGAGAGGGCTGCTCGTCCTTCATATACAGGTCATAGGCCACGGTGCCTTCCGGCAGGAAGGTCTGGGAGTTGCCGGTCAGGAACTCGTACTCCACCGAGGCGGTGCCGCCGCCGGTGACGGGGGAGTACATCCAGCCCTTGATGGTGTTCTCCTGTAAAGAGTGGAAGAAGGGGCAGGTGTCGCCGCTGACGTCCAGGGTGTCAAAGATGCTCAGGTCGGCAAAGGTCTCGTCCATGATGCAGATGATGTTGACGGGGGTGACGGTCTCGTCCGGGTCGCTGTCGTAGTCCTGGGCCTCTGCCATCTGGGTGGAGGAGAAGTTATAGTCCTGAATCACCTCCATGGTGCCGTCGTCGTCCGCCTGCTCCTCCGTTAGGGTGGTGATCAGGTCGGTCAGGGTCTCCAGGGAGTAGCCCTCCGGCTCCTCCACCCGGCTGTAGCGCAGGGCGATGGAGAAGTTCAGCAGGAAGCCGTTGCTCTGGGTCTTCCACTGCTGCACCTTGATGCCCGCATTGGGGAGCCAGCTGGAGAAGAAGAAGGCAAAGATATAGCCCGCGGAGGCCAGAGCCATCAGCACCTCCGGGATGTGCTTCTGTTTGGGGAAGCCGGAGCGATGGCGCTGGGGCACCATAATAAACCTGATAACCAGCAGATAGACCACAAAGACCGCCAGGGCCCCGAAGAACCAGCTGTCCGGCGTAAAGTCATAGGTGCCGGCCACGTTGGCCGCCGTCTGCCAGAAGGTGATGTCCGAGGGGAACAGGATTTTCCCCCGGAATCGAACCACATAGTAGTTCACCGTGCCGAACAGGAAGCAGAAGGCGGAGACTGCCGCCGCCGTCCGCCGCCTGCGGCCCAGAATCAGCCACACCACGGCGTACAGGAGGATGTACAGCGCCATGTTCATTACAAATTCGGTAAAGTTCAGGTTTTCCAGCGGATTCTTCTGGTTCAGCAGCTCCACCATCAGCAGGTTCACGAAGGGACCTGCCCAGAACAGCACTCTGCTGACCCACTGGAGGATGGCATCTTTGTGGTTTCGGAACAGGGCGGGGCAGCGCTGCCCCAGCGGCGATTTGGTGTTTGCCTGGGTTTCTTTTTGCTTGTTCATTGCGAAGGACCTTTCTTCAGAGTGTTGTGCGGTGGAATACGTGTATGTCAAAGGAAATCTGAACGTCCAGCGTGCCGCACTCCGCCAGACGCTCAGCGCCCGCTCTCGGCGTTTTCCAGTAGTAGGGGGTCATCTGGAACAGGTCGTGGATGGCCTCCTGATCGGGCAGGTGGATACGCTCCTCCACCCGTACCACCCGGTCATAACAGAACCCCTCATAGGGGATGCGCTGTTCCTCATTCCGATAGGGCCGGTCATAGAGCAGCTGCTTCAGCTCCCAAAGATGCTCCGGCCCAGGCACCACATAGAGGAAGGTGCCTCCCGGTTTCATCACCCGGCGGAACTCCTCAATGGCCAGCGGGGAGAAGCAGTTCAGCAGCAGATTCACGCTGCCGCTTTCCACCGGCAGGCGATAGGCAGAGGCCACGGCGAAGTCAATGCCCTTCTCCCGTTTGGCCGCCCAGCGCAGGGAGAATTTGGAGATGTCAACGCCGGTGGCGTCCACCGCCTTCCCCGCCTGGCAGAGGGTATGATAGACGCCGCAGGTGTAGTACCCCTCGCCGCAGCCGGAGTCCAGCAGGGTGACGTTGTCTCCGGTGTGTTCCAGGGCCAGCGCCTCCAGCGCCGCCCGGAGGGGGCGGTAATAGTCTCCTGAGAGGAAGCGGTTCCGGGCCGCCGCCATCCCCTTGTCGTCTCCTGGCGCCTTGGAGTGCTTTTGGTTGGCAGGCAGCAGGTGGACGTAGCCCTCCCTGGCGATGTCAAAGCTGTGGCGCCTGGCGCAGCGCCAGGCAGAGTCCCCCCCGCACCAGGGGAAGCCCGCACACCGGGCAGCATAGAATAGACAACTTTGCCCTCCTCTGTACAAAAAACGGCGTCATAACACCTGTCAAGACAAATTGACTCTTGCATTTCCACGCTGTTACTCTTATAATAGACAAAAACCTGAAACGCATCTGAAACCGCCGGAGGCGGTGTACCCCGCTCCGGAGCCGGGATGCGGCACACATTGAAATTGAAAACCTCTGCCGCCGCTTGGGAGGTTTTCCACCCCTTATGCCAATGGACAGCGGCAGAATGGAGATTTTTATGAAAGCTCAGACAAACTACACCATGCTCTGCGATTTTTACGAGCTGACCATGGCCAACGGCTACTTCCAATCCCCCAAGCGGGACCAGATGACCTACTTCGACGTGTTCTTCCGGAGCGTACCCGACGAAGGCGGCTTTGCCATCGCCGCCGGTCTGGAGCAGGTCATCGACTATATCCAGAACCTCCGCTTCGACGAGGAGGATATCGCCTACCTCCGGGGGAAGGGCTGCTTCCAGGAGGCATTCCTGGACTATCTGCGCCACTTCAAGTTCACCGGCGACATCTGGGCCGTGCCGGAGGGCACCCCCATCTTCCCGCGGGAGCCGATTCTCACCGTCCGCGCCCCGGCCATTCAGGCCCAGTTCATTGAGACCTATCTGCTCCTCTGCCTGAACCATCAGAGCCTGATTGCCACCAAGGCCAACCGCATTGTCCGGGCGGCGGAGGGCCGCCCCATCTCCGAGTTCGGCTCCCGCCGGGCCCAAGGGGCGGAGGGCGCAATCCTGGGGGCCAGGGCCGCCTACATCGCCGGCTGCACCGGCACCGCCTGCGTCCAGGCCGACCGGGA
>JAJQET010000169.1 GCA_021201515.1 Clostridiales bacterium
TCGATGTCCCGCACCAACCCCTTGTAGGAGACGGAGACCCGGCCCTGGTCGCCCACCACGTCGTCAATGGTGAAGGCGAAGGGGTCGCCGTCCGTCAGCTCGATGCTTTTATTTTGAAAGGTGCCGATGCGGTACTCCGGCCCCTTGGTGTCCAGCATGATGGGGATAGGCTCGTCCAGCCGGTCCCGGACCTTTTTGACAAGGTCCATTTTTTCCTTGTGTTCCACATGGGTGCCATGGGAGAAGTTCAGCCGGGCGACGTTCATGCCGGCATGAATCATGGCGGTCAGGGTTTCCTCGTTGGAGCAGGCGGGGCCCAGTGTGCAGATAATTTTCGTCCGTTTCATCAAACACGCATCCTTTACAGTTCATCATCCGCCGATCTGCCAACCGGCGGTGGGGTCAGTTTCACAAGTTCAGTATACCGCATTTCATCGGGAAAAGATAGTATGTGGTGAAACTTTTTTGGGATTCGTCCTGATTTTGGGGCGGCCTTGCGTCAAATAACTGTTAAGCTATTTCACTTGACACAAATGAACAAAAACGCCCTCCCTGAGCGGCAGCGGTTTCGTATCGCACCGCCTCTCAGGGAGGGAATTGTTTCTCATGGTTCCGTCAACGGAAAAATAACATCCTAAAGCGCTGACAAGTATATCTGCTTGTCACAGCAAAGCCCCGCAAAAAGGGGTCAGCAGCCCTCCACCACGGCTTTCAGCCGCTTGATGCCCTCCACAATGTCGTCCATAGAGGTAGCGTAGCTCCAGCGCAGGAACATATCGTCGCCGAAGGAGGTGCAGGGCACCACGCACACCAGCCCTTCCTTCAGGAACACGTCGGCAAAGTCATCGGCGTTGTGAATCACCGTGCCGCAGATGGTCTTGCCCACCAGCTGGGAGATGTTCATCATCACATAGAAGGCGCCCTGAGGCTTCAGGCAGCTGATGCCTTCAATCTCATTCATGGCCTTCACCATGTAGTCCCGGCGGCGCTCAAACTCCTGCCGCATGGCCTCCACCGTGTCCTGAGGCCCGGCCAGAGCCTCCAGAGAGGCGGCCTGGGAGATGGAGCAGGGGTTGCCGGTGGAGTGACTCAGGTAGCTGCTGCAAATCTTCATGATGTTGGCGGGGCTGGCCAGGTAGCCAATCCGCCAGCCGGTCATGGCGTAGGACTTGGAGACGCCGTTGACCAGAATCGTGTGGTCATAGACCTCCTGGCCCAAAGCGGCCACAGAGGTAAAGGTCACATCGCCGTAAACCAGCTTGTAGTAAATCTCATCGGAGAGAATGTACAGGTCATGCCTGACGCAGACTTCCGCCAGGGCCTGCAGCTCCTCCTTCGTGTAGACCATGCCGGTGGGGTTGCTGGGGTTGTTGAGGATCAGGCACTTGGTTTTGGGGGTGATGGCGGCCTCCAGCTTTTCCGGGGTCAGCTTGAAGTCCTCCGCCTCGGAGGCGTGGAGCACCACCGGCACGCCGCCCACCATCTGAATCAGCTCCAGGTAGGACACCCAGTAGGGGGCAGGGAGGATCACCTCATCCCCGTCATTCACCAGCGTTTGCAGCGCCACATACAGGCAGTGCTTCGCGCCGGAGGTGATGACGATCTGGTTGGGCTGGTAGGTGATGCCCATGTCCTCCTGGAGGCGCTTGCAGACGGCCCGTTTCAGCTCCGCCGTGCCACCGGCGGGGGTGTACTTGGTCTGATGCTGGGTGATGGCGCGAATCGCCGCCATGTTGATATTATCCGGGGTGGGGAAATCAGGTTCACCGCAGGTGAAACCGATCACGTCAATGCCGCTGGCCTTCATCTCGTTATAAAGGTTGTTCAGGCTCAAGGTGGCGGAGGGGTGGATCGCGGACGCGACGGTTGCTAAGGGTTTCATGGCTCCCATTCCTTTCATTCTTTCAAACTGGGTGCCGGACGCCGCCCCTTTGACGGGTTTGCCGCAGCCTCTGCACTCAACATGAAATATTATATGCCCTGACTTGCAAAATTGCAAGAGCAAAATGTACAAAATTCCAGAAAAATGCATCGCATCAGCCGTTGCAATTCATTTTTTGGAGGAATGTACAAGAAATCCTGCAAAGCGGCTCGTTTTTTATGCCAAATGCAAAGGCGGGGGCTGCGGCCTGGCCTCCCTGCAAAGCGGCAAAGAGGCAAAAAATCCGGGTGGACTGTGTTGCACACAATCCACCCGGTTTCCTTCAAACGGAGAAAGCGACGGCTCGCCGTCGGTTCACTATGTTCCGTTCTTTACTCTGATGAGACGGAGCAGGCTGCCAATGCCAATCCCAATCGCCGAAAGAATCGCTCCGCCGACCATCATTTCAAAGTCCGGCCGATTGAAGTGCTGAAACGCGATCATGTTGGCAGTGCTGAAGGTTGCGTACTGGGTCAGCATATACATCACGCCGAAGGGAAGCGCCGTAAACCACTTTCCCTTGCCCCAATAATTGCGCTTCCCGATCAGCAGGGAGCATACCAGCGTCGTCACCGGCAGCACGCCCCACAGGAACACCACGCTGTACCCCCGCGCGTCCGCCCTGCCGCCAAAGCGCCAGAACACGAGGAGGGCGAACACCCAAATTGCAAGGTAGGCGGCAATCAGGCGGGCCTTCCCTCTGCGGGCATCATGCTTTGCGGAGTCAGTGCGTTTCTCCGAATCCTTCCGGGGGCCGGGCATCGTCGTTCCTCCTTTGCGTGTCCTCTTTGCCTTACAGGGCCTCCCGAATCAGGCGGCCCATCTCCTTCGTGCCCACCAGCTGCTCCGGGGACCCGGCGATGTCCGCCGTGTGCCAGCCTGCGCCCAGGACGGCGTCCACCGCGTTCT
>JAJQET010000012.1 GCA_021201515.1 Clostridiales bacterium
TCTGGCCGAGTATGTGCGCACCCACGCGGACATCTGATGGAGCAGCTGGAGCGGGAGGTTTTGGAAGATTTGATTGCCCTGCTCCAACCAGAGCGCTGTAAAGACCTGGAAACGCTGTTCACCCAAGTGCTGACGTTATTCCAGTCTCACGGGGACGATTGGCTGGTTCTGGGCAGCGAGAACGGCGACCCCGCCTTCTATGATAAACTGTCCCGCCGCTGTTACGAGCAAGCCTATCCCCTGCTGACCCAGCATCAGGCAGCGCTAAGCGAGCCGGAGCAACGGATGCTGTATTCTTTCGTCAGCCAGGGAAGCGGCGGCATCCTCCGAGATTGGGTAAAGGGAGGAATGCAGGAATCAGCGTCTCAGGTGGTGGCGTTTCTTGCCAACGCCACCAAACTGCTGATTCATGGGTTGGCATCTGAGACAAATCGGTCCAGGTGAAAGAGGGCAGCCGACGATGGCTGCCCTCTTATTCTGTCATGAAATTCGATTCGCCGATCTCAGCGCAGACTGCCCAGGACAGCGAGGCTGGGCTTCGGGATGCGTTCCTGGGTCGCACGGTTGACAGCTACCAAACCAAAGGTGATGGAAAAGCCCTTTTGCCACTCAAAGTTATCCAGTAAACTCCAATGGAAATATCCTTTCACCGGCAGGCCATCCGCCAGGCAGCGGCACACACCATCGGTAGCCTCCTGGATAAAAGCGATGCGGCGGCTGTCGTCAGCGGTTCCGATGCCGTTTTCTGTCACAAGGATGTCTCCGTGGAAGTCTTTGGCTACAGCGCGAATGACGTGCTCCAACGCCTGAGGATAAAACGCATAACCGGATTGGGTCATCTCCGTACCCTCCGGCTCCGGCAGGGTCCCCTCCGGGCCGATCAGGGAGCGCGTATAGTTCTGAACGCCGATGAAGTCGTCCCCGGCGATGGCGGGCAGATAATGGCGGAACTCTGTCTCCCATTCTTTTGCGGCGTTACCTTCGCCGCCGGGTGCGGCCTGAATGTCGTGGAGGCTCAGCGTCAGTCCCACCTTGACGTGAGGGGCGACCTGGCGGATCACCTTTACAGCCGCCTGATGCGCCTGCATGATCAGCTCATCGCCGTGCTGTGTGCGGGGAGACAGGAAGGTCTGCGGGTTGTCAACGCCAAACACCTCCAGCGTTTCGCGGGCGGCCTCTTTCTGCCCCGCTAAAAGCTCCTCAATGTTGATGCCCACCTGTACGCCGCTCTCCGCGTTCCTGGCGGCCTGGGCCTGGAGCTGGCGGATGAACTGCTCCGCGTATGCGGCCAGCTCGATGCCCATGTTGGCCTCATTGATGGTGCAGACATAGTAGAGGTCAGCGCCCAACTGCTCCATCACATAGCGAACGTACCTGGTGAAATCCTCCACCACGGTGTCCGCCTCCCAGCCGCCTTTGGTGATGAGCCACTTGGGGCTGGAGAAATGGTGGAGCGTCACCACCGGTTCCACGCCGTTTGCGGCGCAGCAGGCAATGACATCCCGGTAGTGGTCGATGGCCTCCTTACAAAACCGGCCTTCTTCCGGCTCCACTCTGGCCCACTCGATGGAAAAGCGGTAGGCGTTCAGCCCCACCTGGGCCAGCATCTGAATATCTTCGGCGTAGCGTTCGTAGTGGCCGCAGCAGTCGCCGCTGGGTTCGGCAAAGCCGGAGTGTTTCATCTGCTCCTGTGCCCAGCAGTCACTGTAGATGTTGTCGCCCTCCACCTGATGGGCGGCGGTAGCCGCCCCCAGGAGAAAGCTGGAGTGAAACTTTTTCATGGTGTGACCTCCTCCTGTGGCTCAGCGGTCAGCGTTCAGCATGGCCAGCAGCTGATCCAGCTTCTTGAAGGACAGTCTGCCGGAGCTGAAATTGACCATCTTGCCGATGGGCATATCCATCCCGATGGCCTGGTTATCCATCGCCGCGTCGGGCGCGTCCTCATCCTCCAGCGCTTTGGCCTTGTCCTCATCGGGGATGCTGTGCTGGCTGCCCATCATCATTTGAATGACAGGTGCGGACTTGGGGTCAGAGAGCAGCGCAAACATACTGCTTTCCCCGGTGAATTTCCGCCGGATCTGCTTCGTGCCGGTCACCTGAACCGTCGCCTCTGCCCGGATGTCCACAGAGGAGGCGCCTGCCAGGATGCGATAAGCGCCGCTCTCCACATACCAGTCGGAAATCTCTGTATTGTAGTAGGCAAAGCTGCGCCCGTTCAGGGAAATCGACACCGTCTTAGTCTCTCCGGGCAGGAGCGCAACCTTGGAAAAGCCTTTCAGCTCCTTCACAGGGCGGGACACCGTGGGGCTGACCGGCTGCACATACACCTGCACGATCTCCTTCCCGGCCACGCTGCCGGTGTTGGTCACGTCCAGGGAAACCGTCAGTGTTTCGGTGTCCTCCATCGCATTTTTGTCCAGCCGCAGGTTGCTGTAGGCGAAGCTGGTGTAGCTCAGGCCGTAGCCGAAGGGGAAGCGGACGGCCATGTTTTTCTTCTCGTAGTAACGGTAGCCCACGAACACCCCTTCCTCATAGACGGCGGTCTCCTTCTGGGGGTAATTCAGGGCGGAGGGGTTGTCACCCAACTGAACCGGCCAGGTCTCCGCCAGCTTGCCGCTGGGGCAGGCGTCACCGTAGAGCAGACGGACTGTGGCCTCTGCCACCGCCTGTCCGCCGGTGTACAGAGCCATTACCGCGTTGGCCTGTTCCAGCCAGGGGGTCTCCACCGGCGCACCCAGGCTCAACAGCACCACGATGGGCTTGCCCAGGGCGTCCAACCGATTTAATATGTCGATTTTGTTGGCCGGGAGCTTCATATC
>JAJQET010000258.1 GCA_021201515.1 Clostridiales bacterium
GCCCAGGGCCACCCCCACCGCCCCCACCAGGGCGGAGGCGCCGCCGCCGCCGGGGACGGCAGCTTTGGTGGAAAGGGCCTCCAGAAAGGCTTCACAGCTCTGCGTTGTCATTGCTTCCATCGGAATCTTCCTCCTTGTGCGGTAAATACGTCATCTGTGATACCACCCCAGCTCGGTGACAAAGGCGTCCAGCCCCACGTCCAAGGGGCCGGAGGCCGCCTGCGCCACCTTCTGGCAGTCGTAGGCCACGCCGACGGTGACAGCGTTGGGGCACAGGGTCAGGTATCGGTCATAGTAGCCGCCCCCCATCCCCACCCGGCGGCAGGCAGGGTCAAAGGCGGCGCAGGGCACCAGAATCAGCTCCACCTCTTGCGGCGGAATCCGCCGGGAACGGGCCGGGACGGGGGTGAGGATGTAATAGGCCCCCTCCTCCCAGCTGTCCGGACCAAGGGGCTGGAGGGCATCCATCTGATGGCCGGGGAGGCAGCGGGGGTAGCACAGCGTCTTGTCCTCACGTTGGGCCTGGGCCGCGAAGTCCGCCAGATTCACCTCGCCCCCCGCGGCGGCGTAGAGCAGGATGGTTTGGGCCGCCCGGTATTCCCCCCACGCCAGCAGGGCGGCGCAGATGCGCCGGTCAGCGGCGCGCCGGAGGGCGGCGGGGATAGCGTTTCGGGCGGCGATGCCGGCCCGGCGCTGGCGGGATTTTTGATTGGTCAGTTCCTGGTCTTCCACAGATGTCATCCACTCCTGAGACAATGTTTTCTGTTTTCCGTAGGGGCGCACAGTGTACGCCCAAGGTAAGCAGGCAGTTCCTGCGGGCGGCCGAGGGCCGCCCCTGCTAACAGCTAATCGCTTCCAGCCGCCAGCCACTCATGCCTACAGCGCTCCGTTCTCCAGCTTCACCCGCAGCACCCGCCGGACGCTCTCCTCAATGCGGCGCTCGGACAGCTGGCCGTTCTTCACCGCGTCCACAAGGGCCTGGTGCATCTCGTCCAGATCCTGGGGCTTCAGCAGCAAATCCACCCCCGCCTGGATGGCCAGCACGGCGGCCTTGCTCTGGGTGTAGGCGGTGGTGATGGCCCCCATGTCCAGGGCGTCGGTGATGACCAGGCCGTCAAAGCCCAGCTCCCCCCGCAGCAGCCCGTTCACCAGCGTGGAGGACAGGGAGGCGGGGGTGTTGTCCCCTGTCACGTTGGGGGCGGCGATGTGGGCCACCATGACGCAGTCCGCCCCCGCCGCAATGCCCGACTGGAAGGGCAGCAGCTCACACTCCCACAGCTCGTCCAGCGTCTTTTCCGTCTGGGCGAAGCCCTCGTGGCTGTCGGTGTCCGTATCCCCGTGACCGGGAAAGTGCTTGAGGGTACACAGCACGCCTCCCTGATGGAAGCCCTTCACGGCGGCGGCCACCATGTCCGCCACCAGCTCCGGGTCGCTGCCGAAGGAGCGGACGCCGATCACCGGATTGTTGGGGTTGGAGTCCACGTCCGCCACCGGCGCAAAGTCCAGGTTAAAGCCCAGCTCGGTCAGCTCCTTGCCCAGGGTCAGCCCCACCTGATAGGCCTCGTTCGTGTCCCCGGTGGCCCCGATGTCCGCCATGTTGGGGATGGCGGCATACCCCATGTTGGAGTTGCCGCTGACCCTGGCCACCGTGCCCCCTTCCTCGTCTACGGAGAGCAGCAGACCGTATTCCGCGTTGGCCTGTGCGTCGGACAGCAGGGACTTCGTCTGAGACTGGGAGACGATATTCTGCTTAAAGAGAATCAGCCCGCCCACCGGCTTTTCCGCCAGGGCTTTGGTCAGGGCGCTGCTCCAGGAGGTCACGGCGGTGTCTGTGCCCACCAGCTGCTCCGGCGTCACCACGAAGAGCTGCCAGATCTTCTCCTCCAGGGTCATGCCCGCCAGCAGGGTGTCAACCTGCTCGTCTATGGTTTGCGCCCCGCCGGTTTCCTCCGGCACAGAGACGGATTCCTCCGGTTTCGCCTCGGAGGAGGTCGTCTCTGGCTCCGGGTCCGTGTTCTCCTCCGGCTCCGGGTCGCCGCTCTCCTCCGGCGTTGTCTCGGAGGAGGTTTCCTCCGGCGTCACGGCGGAGGATTCCGCTTCCGGCTCCAAATCGGAGGAGGTCTCCTCCGGTTCCAGACCGGCGCTTTCTTCCGGCTCCGGCTGGGCGCTCTCCTCCGGCAGCAGGTCGGAGGAGCTTTCCTGCTCCGGCGTGACGGAGGACGCCGATGACAGGGCCGGGCCGTCGTCGCTCCGGGCCACCCGGCCGCAGCTGCCCAGCGTCACCAACAGGGTGGCCGCCAGCAGCAGGCTGATGATGCGGTTTCTCGTTTTGCGTTTCATGGTCTGTGTCCTTTCTGCGCCTGGGGCGGCGGAGCCGCCCTCAGGACCACGAGAGGTATTCTGTTTTGTCTTTCGGCATTTTCGCTTTGTTCCCTGCCTTTTCAGGGCAATTTCATCAACTTGAGGGCATTGCTTTCCTTAGATAGCGTTCGCTGTAGAGAATTTGTCCGGCCTTCCCACCCCTCAGTCAGCTGCGCTGACAGCTCCCCTTTCAGGTGCGCCAATGACGCAGTGGTTACAACAACCTCCTGCCTCCCCTGAAAGACAATGGCATCAACTGTAGGATACAATCTATCTTGGGTTGAGGAGAATAACGTAGTTGTACCGTCAGATGTCCACGACCAAAGGATAACAAAATTGGCGCCACGTTCCGCCCGCCTTTGGCATAGGGAGCGCAGCGGAAATGCCGCTTGACGGCAGGGCGGAACGGGCGGCAATCGTACCCAGCCGCCATCGGCGGCAGCTTTGG
>JAJQET010000273.1 GCA_021201515.1 Clostridiales bacterium
TGGCGGCCCGGGCCATCGTCCCCGGCACCCTGAAACGTCGTCGCCACTTCGGGGGGCGGGTGCTGCTGGGGGCGGTGGGGGTGCTGGCGGTGGCCACGCTGCTGCCGGTGCTGTGGAGCGATGCGGCCTATATGTCGCTGCTGTTCCTGGTGATTTTTTTCTCCAGTCTGGTTGCCCTCCACTTCTGCTTTCAGGAGTCAACGGAAAACATTGCTTTTTGTGGTGTGCTTGCCTACACCACCCAGCATCTGGCCTACCAGACCTATAACTTCCTGATAACCGTCAGCGGTCTGAGCAAGTACGGCGATATGTACCGGGAGTCCGCCTTCAGCGACGCCACCCCCCTGACTCTGCTGCTCTACGCTGTCAGCTATATGCTGATTTACTGGGGGGTCTGGGTGCTGGTGTCCTATCTGATTTACAGCGAGGAGAATCTGGACATCGGCGGCTTCTCCGCCCGGCTGGGGCTATCCTTCGTCATCGTGCTGGTGGACGTGGTGCTGAATGCGATGCTGGTGTTCCGCGTGGATGTGGACGCAACGCTGCCGGTGGTGGTGGAGGTGGTGATCTATGTGCAGAGCGTGCTGTGCTGCGCTCTGGCCATGGCGATTCAGTTCACCCTGCTGCAAAAGGAATCTGCCGTCCACGAGGCCGCCGAGATCAGGCGGCTCTGGAAGCTGGACCGGGCCATGTATGAGCGGTTCCGGGAGAGCACTGAGCTGATCAACATCAAGTGCCACGACCTGAAGCATCAAATTCAGGCTCTGCGACAGACCGGAGGCGCCCTCAACCATGCGGCGCTGGACGAGCTGGAGCGGGAGATCTCCGTCTACAGCCGGAAAATCGAGACGGGCAACCAGATCCTGGACACCATCCTGGACGAGCAGAATATGCAGTGCGAGTACGAGCATATCAGCTTCATCTGCATCGCCGCGGGCAGCGAGCTGGGCTTCCTGTCCACGGAGAGCCTGTGCTCCCTCTTCGGCAACGCCATCACCAACGCCATCGAGGCGGTGAAAAAGGTGGACGACCTGGAGAAGCGGGTCATTTATCTGAACGTCTCCCGCCGACGGGATATGATTTTCATCCATGTGGAGAACTATTGCGTGGACGCGCCTCAGCTGGTCTTTAAAAACGGCCTGCCCCAGACCACCAAGGAGGACAAGGAGTGCCACGGCTACGGGATGCGCTCCATGCAGCTGATGGCGGAGAAGCTGGGGGGCGGGCTGGACGCCCATATCCAGGAGGATATGTTCCATCTGAATATATTCCTGCCTGTGACAGAGAATGCGCAGGCGGTGCAGTAAGCGGTTTTGTATATTCCATGTGTATTTCTCAAACAGCGCCCTCCTTATTTGCGCAAGCGTCCCAGCCATTTAAGACAGCCAGCCCGAGCTGCATAAGGCAAAAATTTTTGTATTTTGGGGGTAAGGGGGTAGTATGCTCTTTCTTTCGCTATAACTTGCAAAAAACGAAGGTTCCTGCTTCAGCAACCGCTGAAGCAGGAACCGATTTTGCGGGAGGCTTTTTTCACAGCCCATCCTTCTGCTTTTTGATTGGAATCCCAAAAGTAGCCCTATTGGTGCTACCAGGTAGCACTATCAGTGCCACTACAAGGCCGTACATCCCTGCTATAATGGAATGCAAAGAAAGCCACCGACCAGGCAAGGGCAGTTAAGAAAATCCATGAAGCTCCCTTCTATGACATGACAGGCCCTCTCCAGGTATATCGTAGTGGTGCGGGTTCCAGCAAAGGCGATCCTGCGAGGACCGGAAAGCGTTCCTGTGAGAACCTGTAAAGCAGACGCTACTTGGTGTAGTATTTCATTATCCGGCGTGCCGTTGTGTCCGATGACGACACATACTTGTCGCAATAAGGCAAGTTTTGTGTCTTATTGAGACATCGTATCGGAGAAAATGCAGCAGTAAAATAGATATGAAGCAGATAGGACGCATCGTTCCAACCCGGACTAACTGTACCGGAAAACCCGGACTAACTGTCCGTTCAATTCGCGGCCCGGCCACAAGGAAGGCGGGGAGGTGAAATTCCTATGGAGCAGCCCAGCAGGCTGCTGCCTGAATGTATTCCCGTAAGCACTGGGGCGTCGTGGACAAATAAGGGTTCGAGATGTTTTCTACGTTGCTTTCGGAGACGGTCTATCGGGAACGGGTTCTGGAAATCATGCAGGAGCCAAAAGCCTATATCCTGG
The DNA here is from genome assembly GCA_021201515.1 of Clostridiales bacterium. Taxonomy (GTDB): domain Bacteria; phylum Bacillota; class Clostridia; order Oscillospirales; family Oscillospiraceae; genus Onthomonas. Next base: position 2,211 of record JAJQET010000273.1, read on the forward strand.
AATTCGAGAATGGTGGTCAGGGTGTACCCTCTACAACGGCCATATCACGGGAAACCACAGCCGACGCCAGGCCGGAAGTTCTGCCGCCTCAAGCTGAGAGCAGCAGGAAGACCAACCTGGCAATCATGCGGGAGATCGGAAGGGATATGGAAACGTCCCATGCGACTATGACGGAAGAAGATGTCCTCTATGAGCTGCGGGATGCGGCGGCCACGCTGATCGACAGATGGAATTTGTGCAGGAGCCAGAACCCGGAGCTGATCGCCCATCGGGAATGTAATGAAGGAGTGCGCCAGCAGGCAGCAGAAATCAGCAACTATTTGAATCAGGTAGTCGGCAGCTTGCCGCCACTGTAAGCCCCTATTGTCACACCCCCCGTTTTCCATTCGCCAATCGGCAAAAATAGCAAATCATCGTTTTTCACGGCATCAGACGTACCGTTCTATGGAACCTCTGAACAAATGCACTTCGGCGCATTGCGGTAAATTTGCGTCATTGGGCAAGTAGAGCGATAGATAAAAAAATCACTTCGGCCCAAGGTGGCTTCGCCAGCATAGCTGGCTCAGGATTTTGCTAAAAATATGCCA
>JAJQET010000301.1 GCA_021201515.1 Clostridiales bacterium
TGCTTTGGACCGTGTATGGTGGAGGAATGGGGCCTCCAGGCGTGGAAGGAGGCCATCCTCACCCGCTGGAATGACATCAACCTCTACACCATGACCCGTGGCATCAACCGGTTCAAGGGCCTGGCGATGATGCTGCGGGAAATCGACAGCGCATACACCAAAATCGAGGATTTGGAGACGCTGGAGCGCTGGGTCGCCACCAGTGATGAGCTTTCCAACAGCGCCATTGAGAAGGCCATCGGAGAGACGGACAGCGTTTGCCTGAAAAAAGCCCTCTCCTGGTCTAAGAGCGTCAACGAAAGCATCAACGACCTGCCCTTTGCCCTGAAAAAGCCCTTTGAAGGCGTCCGGGAGGGCCTGGCCTACGCCAATCAGCAGGCGGATGTAGTCATCGTCTCCTCCGCCAACCTCCAGGCGGTGCTGGAGGAGTGGGAGCTTTATAAGCTGCTGGACCACGTGGATCTGGTGCTGGCCCAGGACACCGGCAGCAAGGCCTTCTGTATTCAGGAGCTGCTGAAAAAGGGCTACGACCCCGCCAACGTGCTGATGACCGGCGACGCCCCCGGCGACTATGACGCCGCCACCAAAAACGGCGTGTACTACTACCCCATCCTGGTTCGGCACGAGAAGGACTCCTGGACGGAGTTCCGGGAGACCGCCGTGGATAAGCTGCTGGACGGAACCTACGGCGGCGCGTATCAGGAGGAAAAGGTCGCCGCCTTCCGGAAGAACCTCTCGTAACGAAACAGTTTCCACCATAACCGGATACAAACCATATGCATTGCGGGCAAAACGCCCCCGGAAAGGAGCCTATTATGGTCGATTTGAAAGCCAACCCCTATTATCTCTCTGACGATGACATCAAATGGGTGGAGGACACCATCGCCTCCATGTCCGACGAGGAAAAGGTGGGCCAGCTGTTCTTCCAGCTGACGGAATCTCAGGACGAAGCCTATCTGAAAAAGCTGATGGAGCAGTACCACCTGGGCGGCTGCCGCTACAACGGTATGCCCGGCAAGAGGGTGCAGGCACAGAACCACACCCTGCAAACCTATGCCAAGGTACCCATCTTCATCGCCTGCAACACCGAGGCCGGCGGTGACGGCGCCTGCTCGGACGGCACCGCCATCGGCTCCGGCGTGAAGATCGGCGCCACCGGCAAGGAGGAATACGCCTATGCCCTGGGCAAGATGTCCAACGAGGAGGCGGCGGCCATTGGCTGCAACATGGCCTTCGCCCCGGTCTGCGACATCGTTTATAACTGGGAGAACACCGAGATCATCTGCCGCGCCTTCGGCAATGACCCGGAGCGGGTGGCCAAAATGAGCGCCGCCTATGTGCAGGGCGCCCACACCATCCCCGGCTTCGCCTGCGCCGCCAAGCACTTCCCTGGTAACGGCCAGGACTTCCGGGACGCCCACCTGTCCAACAACGTCAACTATTTCACCCCCGACAAGTGGGACGAGACCTACGGTCTGGTCTACAAGACCCTGATCGACAACGGGCTGGACGCCATCATGGCCGGCCATATCATGCTGCCGGAGTACGCCAAGGCCATCAACCCCAACCTGAAGGATGAGGACATGATGCCCGCCACCCTCAGCCCGGAGATCATGCAGGGGCTGCTGCGGGACAGGCTGGGCTTTAACGGCATGGTGGTCACCGACGCCTCCCACATGGTGGGCATGACCGACCGCATGACCCGGAAGGAAATGCTGCCCCGCTGCATCAACGCCGGCTGCGATATGTTCCTGTTCTTCAACGACCCGGACGAGGACTTCTCCACCATGCTGGCCGCCTATCAGGACGGCACCATCAGCGAGGCGCGGATGACGGAGGCCCTGAAGCGCATCCTGGGCCTGAAGGCCCATCTGGGGATGCACAAAAAGACAGTGGATGAGCTGGTCCCCTCTCCGGAGATGGTGGAGGCCACCCTGGGCAAGGCCGAGTACAAGGCCATGCACAAGGCCATCAGCGAGGACAGCATCACGCTGGTCAAGTATAAGGACAAGGACGTGCTGCCCATCACGCCGGAGCGCTACAAGCGCATCATGATTGTCCACGTCAAGGCGGCAGAAAGCGGCATGGGTACTCTGATGAAGCTGTTGGGTGCGCCCACCGGGAAGAGCGCCGCTGAGGTGCTGAAGGAAAAGCTCTGCGCCAAGGGCTTTGACGCCTTTATCTACGAAAGTCCGCTGGACAGGGTGCGGAAGCAGATCGAGGCGGGGGAGACGCCCAGCCTGAACGTCTATTTTGCCGGAAAGAATGCCATTGCCGACTTTGTCAGCGGCCAGGATTTGATCATTACCCTCTGCGATGTTTCCAGTGGGCGGCCGGTGTTTGGTATGTCCAAGGGCGGCGGCGAGATCCCCTGGTATGTGTTTGAAATGCCGGTGGTGGCGGTCGGCTGCGGCCAGCCCACCATGCTGGCGGACATCCCCCAGGTCCGCACCTATATCAACACCTACGACTCCAAGAGCGACACCTTCGACGCGCTGGTTGACAACCTGATGACCGGGCCGGAGGCGTTCAAGGGCAGCGACCCCATCGACAGCTTCTGCGGGCTGTTTGATACGCGGCTGTAAGGACAATTCCGTTCTCCCAGTATTCACCCCGCCGCAGCTTTTCTTAGATGAGGCAGGATAAAGGAAATACGTTTTTGCCCTTGCCAGGGCGGGGCCTACTTTTCTCGATTCGTCGAGAAAAGTAGCAAAAGAGGACGACTTAAGAGGGGGACCTGTGGCCCCCCTCTTAAGAATCTCCCCGTATCCCGCTGGGCTT
>JAJQET010000168.1 GCA_021201515.1 Clostridiales bacterium
ATGCAGGAGGCAGCGGAACATGACAGAGAATGAACTGGGCGGGGATTTTGAACCGCATCAGAGCTAACGGGAGGAACGCCCTGCTGAAGGGCATGAATCCGGAAGAAAACGCTGCCGGAAAAGACCGGACTGTGCAAATCGGAGGGCATAAGGCGTGAAAGATATTGAGCATCGCTGTTCCTATGTGAATCTGAAAAATCCACGCTACATCCGGTATCACGATGAAGCGTGGGGTGTGCCGGAGCATTCCGACCGGAAACTCTATGAGCTTTTCATTTTGGAATCCTTTCAGGCGGGTCTGTCCTGGGAGTGTATCCTGAACAAGCGTGAGAACTTTCGTGCCGCATTTGACGGGTTCGACATTGACAAAGTCTGTGCTTACGATGAGGCAAAGCGTGCGGAACTGATGAATGACCCCGGCATCATCCGCAACCGGCGCAAAATCATGGCAGCGGTCAATAACAGCATCCTCTTCAAAAGGATTCAGCAGGAGTTTGGCTCCTTCGATGCGTATATCTGGGGCTTTACCAACGGCAAGACCATTGTGGAGGATTACCACATCCGCACCACCTCGCCGCTCTCGGATACTGTGTCGCAGGATTTAAAAAAACGGGGCATGAAGTTCGTCGGCTCCACCATCATCTATTCCTATCTTCAGGCCATCGGCGTTTTGAACGCACACGGGGCGGAATGTGATTTGTGTCCCGGCAGATGGGAGGCCACGCCATGAGCCGGGACTACCATGGAGGGAGGAAAACGATTTGGCTGAAAAACTGGATTTTACAATAGAGACGAAGCAGGACCTGATCGATGCGGTTCGGAAGATTGGCATTTTGCCTTTCTTCCGCAACGCGCTCCCTGGTTTCTCCGTGGAGGAACACGCTGCACCCTCCGCATGGTTTTCCGATGAGCCGGGCGTGTGGGAATGGAAGGGGCCGGTCATTCAGAAGGCGGGCTGCGCCTACGGAAAATTTTTCGAGAAGAGGGCGGCCTTCATCAGCGCAGAGTGGTTCCCCGACTTTGCCAACTACCGTCGAGACGCCTATGATTTCGATGCACGGTTTGAGGACGGGCTGGCCTCCTACAGGGACAGGCAGCTTTTTGATTTGGTGGACGCCCGTGCGCCGGTGCTGTCCAAAACGCTGAAACAGGAGGGCAACTACAGAAAGGGCGGCACCACCGGTTTTGACACCTCCATGAACCGCCTGCAGGCCCAGGGCTATGTGGTCATCAGCAACTTTGTCTACAGCAAGGACCGCTATGGAAACGAATACGGCTGGGGCGTGGCGGAGTATTCCACGCCGGAGAAATTCTTCGGTACGGCGTTCACCGATGCCGTCTATCAGCGCCAACCGGAGGACTCTTTTCAGCGGCTGCTGGAGCATCTGCATGAGATTTTGCCGGGCGTTCCGGACCAGTCCTTGCGCAGCTTTCTCAGGTGACGTCCCTGAAACAGCTTCATTTTTTGAGCATTTGCGGGACGTTTCCGCTTCAATTTGCATTTTATAGAAATCAGGTAACACTATGGGCAAAGAAAATGATAACGTTTTAGAAGCCTCCGTGGGCATGGCAGTCGTTGACGCTCTGCCGGTGCTGTGCTTCAGCGCCTCTATGATTTTGATCGGGCAGGTTTATCAGTCCGCCGTATTCATGGTCGGCGCGGTCCTATGTGTGCTGGCCGGTGTCGGAAAGGTGCTGTGGAAGCTCATCCTCGCCATCGCCCATAAGGATGTTCCCATTTTCTTTCGGCAGTTTCGCTTTCTGATGCCGGCCGGTTTTGTCCTGATGATTGTCTCACTAGTCATCAACCGGCCATCGCTGTCGGCACTTTGGAAGAACATTTCATCCTTCCCATGTAACATTCTTTTCCTGATCGCCCTGGCCGGGTTTGTGGTCATGGGTGCCCTCGGCGCAAAGCTGGATTCCTCAAGCAAGAAGGCCAACTGGATTGAGCAGCTCGTCAACCTGGCTGCGGAGCTGTGCATCCTGTTTGCGGTGGTGATTATCTGGTACGGCAGCGACTATTACCATGCAGATGCCGCACAGTATCTGCAAAGCACAGATACCGTCCAGGTGACGGAAATCAGCGACGGGCTGTTCTTCGACGGCAGCGGAACGGACACCGCCCTGATTTTCTATCCCGGCGCAAAGGTGGAGTACACAGCTTATGCGCCCATCATGGAGCTTGCTGAAAACGGCGTGGATTGCTTCCTGCTGGAGATGCCGTACAACATGGCGATTTTCGGTATGAACCGGGCGGATGAGATTCTGTCTGTGTACGCTTATGAGAGCTGGTACATCTCCGGTCACTCCCTGGGCGGAGCCATGGCCGCATCCTATGCCGCGGGGCATACGGAGGAATTGGACGGCGTGGTGCTCCTGGCGGCGTATGCCACGGAGTCGCTGGACGACCTTCCCGCGCTGGCCATCTACGGCAGCGAGGACGGCGTTCTGAGCATGGAGAAGCTGGAGACCGGACGGCAGTATGCCGAAGACTACACCGAAATTTGCATTGACGGCGGCAATCACGCCGGGTTCGGCTGCTACGGGGCCCAGGACGGAGACGGCACCGCAGGCATCACCCAGGAGGAGCAGTGGGCGCAGACGGTGGAGACGATTTTGGATTGGATGAATGGAAGAAATGACGGCACATGAAATTTGGAGAATTTCTCTTTCATCTCTCAGTGATGCCAGTACTTTGATTGTAATCGCAAGAAAGGACAAGCGTAGAAACGGCAGGTTCCGGGGAAGCGATGCAACGCACAGAAACAGCAG
>JAJQET010000007.1 GCA_021201515.1 Clostridiales bacterium
ACCTGTTTGTGGACGATGTCCGCCTGCCCAACGGCGGCACCGCCCAGCGGGAGATTGTCACCCACGCAGGCGGGGCCTGCGTCGCCGCCCTGACGCAGCGCAACGAGCTGCTGCTGGTGCGCCAGTTCCGCTACGCCTTCGGGGAGGAGCTGCTGGAGATCCCCGCCGGAAAGCTGGAGCGGGGGGAGGACCCCTTCGAGGCCATGAAGCGGGAGCAGCGGGAGGAGACCGGCACCCATGCCGACCGCTACGTCTCCCTGGGCGTCACCTACCCCACCGTGGGCTATGACGATGAGAAGATTTACATCTGGGCCTGCCGGGTGACGGACCCCGCCGGAGACCAGGACCTGGACCCGGACGAGTTTTTGGAGGTGGAGAAGCTGGACCTGTGGAAGGCGGAGGAAATGGTGATGGCCGACCAGATTCGGGACGGCAAGACCCAAATCGCCATCTTAAAGGTGGCCGCCCTGGTGCGGGCGGGGAAGCTGTGAGCGCCTGCGTCTCCACCCTGGAAACACCCCGCCTGCTGCTCCGGAAGGCCGTCCCGGCGGACACGGAGAGCCTGTACCGCAGCCTGTGGAGCCGCCCGGAGGCGGCCCGACATATGCTGTGGCGGCCCACCGCCACCTGGGAGGAGGCCCAACAGCGCATGAGCCGTACCATCGCCCATCAGCGGGATCATCTGGCCTGGACGATCTGCGAAAAGGCACCCGGGAAGGCCATCGGCTTTGCGGGCATCACGCCCCTGTCCCCAGGTGTGTACGAGGACACGGGGCTGGCCCTGTCCCCGGACTGCTGGCGGCAGGGCTACGGCAGGGAGGCGCTGGAGGCGCTGGTGGCCTGCTGCTTTCACCGGCTGGGCGGGACTGCCCTGGTCTGCTCCTGCCGGCGGGAAAACGTAGCCTCCCGACAGCTCCAGCTGTCCTGCTCCTTCCGCTACACCCACAGCGAGGAGCGCACCGACCCCAGGGACGGCGCGGCCTATGTGGTGGATTTTTACCGGCGGGAGAGATAGTGGCTAGTGGCTAGTGGTTAGTGGCTAGCAGCTGTTAGCCGTTAGCTGTCAGCAGTGACGGAAGCCCTGCCTTCCCCTGTTCCGGTAGGGGCGGCCCTTGGCCGCCCGCAGAAACCACCGTCCCACGCCCCCGCCGGGGGCGACCAGCCACTAGCCACTAGCCACTAGCAGCTATTTTCCAAACAAGGAGGTTCCACCATGCGTTCCGACCAGCGCCGCGCCGCTATCCTATCCGCCCTGCAACAGGAGACTGCCCCCGTCAGCGCCTCCGCCCTGGCCCGGCAGTACGGCGTCAGCCGTCAGATCATCGTGGGGGACGTGGCCCTGCTCCGGGCCGCCGGGGCGGACATCGCCGCCACCCCACGGGGCTATGTGCTGAACCGGGAGACGGCGGGGGGCGGCATCATCCGGCGGGTGGCCTGCGTCCATCGGGCGGAGGACATGGTGGAGGAGCTGAACATTTGTGTCGATCAGGGCTGCTCCGTGCTGGACGTGGTGGTGGAGCATCCCGTCTACGGCCAGCTGGTGGGGCAGCTTCAGATTTCCTCCCGATATGACGTGCAGCAGTTCGCCGCCCGGCTGGAGGCGGAGAAGGCCCACGCCCTCAGTGAACTCACCGACGGCATCCACCTCCACACCCTCCGCTGCCCAGATGAGGCGGCCTACGAGCGGGTCTGCCAGGCCCTGGAGCAGGCGGGCTTCCTCTACCGGGAGGGATAAACGAAACAAAGGAACCTCCCGTTCGGGCTGCAGCCCGAACGGGAGGTTTTTGTTGCGGGGAGGGTTCCTCAGCTGCGAATGTCCGCGCCGGTGAAGTACTTCTCCATGGGCTTGGACAGCAGGGCGAAGATGACGATGCACAGCACCATGTCGATGGCCACAAAACTGCCGTTGTAGACGGCGGAGTAGAGGTAGGGGTTGGTGAAGGTGTAGTTGAACAGCTCTGTGGGGGCGTAGATGCGCCAGATGGTGAAGCCCGCCACGAAGTGGCACAGGAACCGGCAGAGGCTGCCCACCACGGTGCCCACATACAGGCCGCCCTTCTTTCCGGCGAACAGTCCGGCAACACCCAGCACCGCGAAGGCCAGCAGGTAGTCCAGAATCATGCTCTGCCAGCCCCAGGCATAGGCGCCGTCCAGCAGCAGCTGCAGCAGGCCGTAGGCGAAGGAGCAGAGCATTCCCTTGCTGAACCCCCAGCGGTAGCAATACAGGAAGATGGGCAGCATCCCAATGCAGATGCTGCCGCCCTGTGGCAGCTCAAAGAGCTTGACATAGCTCAGGGCGGTGGCCAGGGCCACCATGACGGCCCCCTCCACCAAAGCCTGGGTGCGGAGATGGTTGTCTCTGCTGGTGTTCTTTTGTTCGGACATAAAAAGCCCTCCTCGATAAAAAATTCCGCACAGCAGCTGCCGCGCGGATGGCTTCAATCAAGTCGCTCGCTTCCTACGCCGGCATTATCCGGATCAGGTTCAAGGCGGCACGGAGCAGCGTCATTGCTCCGATCTCAGCCGAGGATGCCCTCAGCGCCCCTGCGTGTGTGCTATGTGGTTATGGGGTAGTATAGCAGGATTTCGGGTCGGTGTCAAGGGCCGGGAAAGGCCGCCGCAAAACCCCTCCCGTGGGGAAACGGTGGCATCGGTTTGGGAGGATTGTTTTCCTTAGACAAGGATTGAGAAAGAAAATAGGTGTTTGCCCTCCGGGCGGGCCCCATTTCTTGCTCCGCCAAGAAATGGGGGAAAGAAGGCGGCTCAGGG
>JAJQET010000321.1 GCA_021201515.1 Clostridiales bacterium
GATGACCACCTGCACGCCGGTGGCGTAGGAGTCGGAGAAGTCCATCACCAGCAGGCGATCGTCGGTGACAGAGACGCCGGCCATGACGATGTCGCTCTTGCCCTGCTGAACGGCCAGCAGCGCGGAGTCAAAGTCCATGTCGTCAATCTGGAGCTCCAGGCCCAGCTTTTCCGCGATGGCGGTGGCAATCTCCACGTCGATGCCCTCGAAGCCGCCGTCATCGGTGGTCATCTCATAGGGCGGGAAGGCGGCGTTGGTGCTCATGGTGAGGACGCCCTCGGTGACGGTGGTGATGGTGGCGGACGCTTCATCATCCTCCGTCTCCCCGGCATCGTCCTCCGCCTCGGCGTTGGATTCGGACGCGGCGCTGGATTCCTCCTGGGCAAAGGTGTCAGATCCCCCTGCGGAATCGTCACCTGTGGAGGCGCTGCTGGAGCCGCAGGCGACCAGGGACAGGCACATGGACAGCGCGAGAAGCATAGCAAGCAGTTTCTTCATTCTAGTCACTCCTGAATTAAAATTTTCCCACTGACTGCTCACGCAGGCGGGCCGGAAAGCAGCAGCGGAATGTTCGGGGTTCCCACCGGTTCAAAGCAGACAGCCGATGGTGTGAACCCCGCTTTGACTGATTTATTATACAGCTTCTTTCCCGGTAATGCAAGGATTATTCGCTTTTTTGCATTTAAACTCGGTAGAAATTAGAGATTCTGACAGATAAGCCAGAGGTTCGCCGGAGGAAAATCGGTGGAACGCCCAATGAGCATGAGAGCGGTTGGCTGTATCTCTGCGGGTTTCACGAACCGCATGATTGGACAGTTTACATATTTCATAAATTCTTCAAATCTTATTTGTTGTTTCTGTCTGAATCGTGTGATAGAATGATAAAAATGGGTTATCGTGCCGATGCAGTGCAGCGGTGCGGCGTGATCGAACCGGAACCCTGGGAGATGAGCTTTTGTCTGAGAAAAAAGAAAGCAGCGTGCGTCCGGAAAAACGGGCTGTCCGCAGAAAACAGCCGCCCGCAGCGGCAGAGGCGGCCCCCGCCCGGAGAATTGCCGTGGTCTCCGCCGCCCCTGACCAGGGCCTGACCGCCGGGCAGGTGCAGGAGCGGATGGAGGGCGGCTGCCGGAACGTGGAGCTGGATTCCACCTCCAAATCGCTGGGGGACATCATCCGCTCCAACGTCTGCACCTACTTCAACCTGATTTTCTTTGTGCTGGCCATTGCGGTGTGCGCCGTCGGCGCATGGAATGAGATGACCTTCCTCGTCGTGGTGATTGCCAACATCTGCATTGGCATTGTACAGGAGTGGCGGAGCAAAAAGAAGCTGGATAGCTTGAGCCTGCTGACCAACCCGAAGGCCAACGTGGTGCGGGATGGGGAGCTGCGCACCGTCTCCGCCTATGACACGGTGCGGGACGACATCGCCATCTTCCGCGCAGGCGACCAAATCTATGCCGACGCCAAAGTGGTGGAGGGCCAGTGCCTGGTGAACGAGTCGCTGCTGACCGGTGAGGCGGACGAGATCAGGAAAGAGCCGGGAGACGACCTCCTCTCCGGCTCCTATCTCGTGTCCGGGGAGTGCCGCGCACGGCTGACCGCCGTGGGCCGGGACTCCTATATGTCCAAATTGACCCTCCAGGCAAAGCAGGCCCAGCAGCAGCCCCAGTCGGAGATGATGCGCGCCCTGAACCGTCTGGTGCTGGCCATTGGTATCATTATCATTCCCCTGGGCATTGCCATGGCCTATAAGGAGATCGCGGTGCTGGGCAACACAGTGCAGGACGGCGTGGTTTCCACCGTGGCAAGCCTGGTGGGGATGATTCCGGAGGGGCTGTATCTGCTGACCTCCCTGGCGCTGATGGCCGGCGTGCTGCGCCTGGCCCAGCGCCACACCCTGGTACACGAGATGGGCTGCATTGAGACCCTGGCCCGGGTGGACACCCTCTGCGTGGACAAGACCGGCACCATCACCGAGCCGAAGATGGTGGTGGAGGACCTGGTGGCGGTGAGCGCCTCCCCTCTCAGCCTGGACGAGCTGCGGAATATCCTGGCCGACTACGTCTTTGCCATGCAGAACGACAACGAGACCATGGCAGCGCTGAAACGCTACTTTGACGGCCAACACTCCCGCCGGGTGGTCACCCAGGCCCTGCCCTTCACCTCCGCCCGGAAGTATGGCGGCGTGACCTTCGCCGGGGAGGGCACCTATCTCTTGGGCGCGCCGGAAAACCTGCTGGGCAGTCAGTACGGGCGGTACAGCGAGGAAATTGAGCACTACTCCCGCCTGGGCTGCCGGGTGCTGCTGATGGCCCGCTGTGAGGGCAGGCTGGAGGGTGACGCCCTGCCGGAGCCTGTGGAGGCGCTGGCGCTGGTGCTGCTGACCAACAAGATTCGGGACAACGCACCGGAGACCTTCCGCTATTTCCGGCAGCAGGGGGTTGCCGTCAAGGTCATCTCCGGCGACAGCCCTGTCACCGTCTCGGAGGTGGCCCTCCGGGCGGAGATTCCCAACGCCGACCAATATGTGGACGCACGCACCCTCCGCACCGACGAGGAGCTGGCTCAGGCAGCGGAGCGTTACACCGTCTTTGGCCGGGTGACGCCGGAGCAAAAACGTCAGCTGGTGCAGGCCATGCATCGGGCGGGCCACACCGTGGCCATGACGGGGGACGGCGTCAACGATGTGCTGGCGCTGAAGGAGGCGGACTGCTCGGTGGCCATGGCCTCCGGCAGTCAGGTGGCCTGCCAGGTCAGCCATATCGTCC
>JAJQET010000158.1 GCA_021201515.1 Clostridiales bacterium
GCAGTTACACCCCCTCTCAAAAAAGTTAGCCGTGATTAACTGTTGAAAATCACCAAATATTCTCCTTTTCCTGGACAGTTTTCAAAAAATTCTTGCAAATTTCCGGCCAAGAGCAAAAATTAAGGTTTACAAATGGCTCCGAAACTGGTATGATAAGAGGGTGAAAAGGTTTCCCCTATATTAGAGGATTCTAATGGATATAAGGAGGCTATTTACATCATGGTAGTAAGAAAACAGAAGTCCATGGATGCAAACAACGCGGCCGCATGGGTATCCTATGCGTTTACCGAGGTTGCCGGCATCTACCCCATCACCCCGTCCAGCCCCATGGCGGACTATGTAGATCAGTGGGCCGCCCAGGGTCAGAAGAACATCTTCGGCAACCCTGTGAAGGTCGTTGAGATGCAGTCCGAGGCTGGCGCCTCCGGCACGGTTCACGGCTCCCTGGCCGCCGGTGCCCTGACCACCACCTACACCGCATCCCAGGGCCTGCTGCTGATGATCCCCAATATGTACAAGATCGCCGGCGAGCTGCTGCCCGGCGTCCTGCACGTGGCCGCCCGCGCCCTGACCACCCACGCCCTGAACATCTTCGGTGACCACGAGGACGTCATGGCCTGCCGTCAGACCGGCTTCGCCATGCTGGCCGAGGCCAACCCCCAGGAGGTCATGGACCTGGCCCCTGTGGCCCACCTGGCCGCCATCGAAGGCCGCGTGCCCTTCCTGAACTTCTTCGACGGTTTCCGCACCTCCCATGAGATTCAGAAGCTGTCCGTTTGGGACTACAAGGACCTGGCCGACATGGTCAACATGGACGCTGTTGAGGCCTTCCGCAACCACGCCCTGAACCCCAACCACGGCATCGTCCGCGGCTCCCACGAGAATGACGACACCTTCTTCCAGCATCGTGAGGCCTGCAACAAGTTCTATGACGCCCTGCCTGAGATCGTGGACAAGTACTTCGCCATGATCAACGAGAAGCTGGGCACCAGCTATGCCGCCTTCAACTACTATGGTGCGCCTGACGCCGAGAACATCATCATCGCCATCGGATCCATCAACGACGTGATGAGCGAAGTGGTGGACTACAAGGTCGCCCGCGGCGAGAAGGTGGGCATGATCAATGTCCATCTCTATCGTCCCTTCTCCGCCGAGCGTCTGCTGGCCGCCATCCCTGACACCTGCAAGAAGATTGCCGTGCTGGACCGCACCAAGGAGCCCGGCGCTCTGGGTGAGCCTCTGTATCTGGATGTTGTCACCGCCCTGTCCAAGGCCGGCAAGAACGACATCACCGTCATCGGCGGCCGCTACGGCCTCGGCTCCAAGGATACGCCTCCCTCCTCCATCTTCGCCGTTTACAAGGAGCTGGAGAAGGACGAGCCCAAGGAGTACTTCACCATCGGCATCACCGACGACGTCACCTACCTCTCCCTGCCGGAAGAGCCCGCCCCCAACACCGCCGCAGAAGGCACTGTGGAGTGCAAGTTCTGGGGCCTGGGCGGCGACGGCACCGTGGGCGCCAACAAGAACTCCATCAAGATTATCGGCGACCATACCGACAAGTATGTTCAGGCATACTTCCAGTATGACTCCAAGAAGACTGGCGGCGTGACCGTCTCCCATCTGCGCTTTGGCGACAAGCCCATCCGCAGCCCCTACTACATCAACAAGGCGGACTTTGTGGCCTGCCACACCCCCGCTTACATCACCAAGCACTTCAAGATCGTCAACGACATCAAGGACGGCGGCACCTTCCTGGTCAACAGCCAGTGGACCTTTGAGGAGCTGGAGGAGCATCTCTCCGCCGAGTCCAAGAAGTATATGTATGACCACAAGATCAACCTGTACATGATCAACGCCATTGACCTGGCCGAGAAGGTCGGCATGGGCAAGCGTACCAACACCGTGCTGCAGTCCGCCTTCTTCGCCCTGGCCAACGTGCTGCCCGCCGAGGACGCCATCAAGTACATGAAGGACGCCGCCGAGCACTCCTACCTGAAGAAGGGCCGCGATGTCGTCCAGAAGAACTGGGACGCCATCGACGCCGGCGCCACCGCCTTCGTCAAGTGCGAGATTCCCGAATCCTGGGCCAACCCCGCCCCCGACGCCGAGCCTGCTGAGCTGACCGGCCGTCCCGACACCGTGAAGCTGGTCAAGGAGGTCATGAACCCCATCAACCAGATGAACGGCTACAGCCTGCCTGTCTCCGCCTTCGAGCCTATGGCCGACGGCACCTTCCCCTCCGGCGCATCCGCTTATGAGAAGCGCGGCGTCGCCGTCAACGTGGTGGAGTGGACGCCTGACAAGTGCGTGCAGTGCAACCAGTGTACCTTCTGCTGCCCCCATGCCACCATCCGCGCCTACGCGCTGGACGCGGCCGAGCAGGAGAACGCCCCCGCCAACATGAAGATGGCCGATTTCAAGGTCGGCAAGGGCAAGGGCAAGTACAAGTTCGCCCTGGCCGTCTCCCCGCTGGACTGCATGGGCTGCGGCGTCTGCGTTGGCGCCTGCCCCACCGGCAGCCTGAAGATGGTCCCGCAGGAGTCCCAGCTGGATCAGCAGCCCTGCTTCGACTACGCTGTGGCCAACGTCTCCGTCAAGGAAGAGCTGACCGGCACCGACGTCAAGGGCTCCCAGTTCAAGACCCCGCTGCTTGAGTTCTCCGGCTCCTGCGCCGGCTGCGCCGAGAGCACCTATGCCCGGGTCATTACCCAGCTGTTTGGCGACCGGATGTGCATCTCCAACGCCACCGGCTGCTCCTCCATCT
>JAJQET010000324.1 GCA_021201515.1 Clostridiales bacterium
CGCCCCGCCCGGGGAGGACACCGTCCCCAGGGTGACGGCTCCCTGGCGGCGGTATTTCGCCCGGGCCTTTGACCTGTCGCTATACCAGACGCTGTGGTGGTGTTTCCTGGCCCTGGGGTTCCGGGTCAACATGGTGCAGCGGGAGGCCGGTGCGCTGGATGCGGTGATCGACCTGCTCCTGATGCTGGCGCTGGAGCCGCTGATGCTCCACTTCTGGGGTACCACCCCCGGAAAGTGGCTGCTGGGCCTGAAGGTGACGGACGAGGAGGGCCGGAAGCTCTCCTACTCCGCGGCGCTGGGGCGCAGCTGGACGGTGCTGTGGCGGGGGTACGGCCTGTACATCCCCGTTTACTGCTGGTACCGCCTGTGGCAGAGCTACAAGGGCTGCCAGGACGGGGACACCCTGGCCTGGGAGTATGACAGCCAGCTGACCCTCCGGGAGAGCCGGACGCCCCTCCGAGTGATGGGGATGCTGGCGGGCTCCGGCGTCCTGGTGGGGGCAATGGTGCTGTCGGCACTCCTGGCAGCCGTGCCCCGGTACACCGGCGACCTGACGGTGGCCCAGTTCGCCGCCAACTTCAACCAGATGGCGGACTATTACGGCTATGACAATCTGGATGAGCTGGACGAGGACGGCCGGTGGGTGGACGCTTCCGGGGATGTCATTGTCCTGGAGGGGCTGCTGACATCCCCCCAGCCGGAGTTCGTCTACACCGTGGAGGACGGCGTCCTCACCGGCGTCTCCTTCGCTTACACTGTGGAG
Organism: Clostridiales bacterium; assembly: GCA_021201515.1. Lineage (GTDB taxonomy): Bacteria > Bacillota > Clostridia > Oscillospirales > Oscillospiraceae > Onthomonas. Next base: position 764 of record JAJQET010000324.1, read on the forward strand.
GACGGCGGAACCCAGGTGATGCCGCCGGAGCGGACGGTGGCGGTGCTGGCCTTCGTGGGGGCGCAAAAGCCTGACCCCCTGAACCGGGGGGCGCTGGACAGCCTGGTGAACTTCCTGGAGGACAGCCCCTTCGCCTCCTTTACCGACACGGTTTTGGGGGTGGAGGTGTCCGCCCAGGCGGACTGGGACGGTTATCTGGGAGACGGCTCCTGGAACAATATGACGGTGCTGTGGCCGGACGAGAGCGAGGAGCGGTACCTGTCCGTCTCTTTCTCCATGACGGTGACCTGAATGAACAGCGCCCCGGCGCGGCAATACCGCGTCGGGGCGCTGTCCTGTTTCCGTTTCAGTGGGATTCCACATACTGCTCCAGAATGGTGCCGTCCTCCAGGTCGATGAGGTAGACATATTCCGTGTCCCGCACCCCGAACTCCACGCACCAGGCATAGGGGGCGTCGTGCCTCCACTCCACATAAGAGTGGAGGTATTTGGTATCGCCTTCGGCAAGCCCCGCATCCCCCAAGGCGATGGACTCCGCCTGACCGGCGGTGACGGCGGCGTTCACGGTTTGGCCGGTGCTGTCCGTCCCACCGTTCGCAGCGTCGGCGGCAGCACCGCTTCCCTGCACGTCCCACTCGTATTCCAGAATGACGCCGGTTTCACGGGAAATCTCATATTCATATTCCCCGTTGGCAGTGGTAAATTCCAGCTCATAGACCCCGTCGTCCAGCTTCTCTTTTTCAAAGGACGCGGCGTCAGCCTCCACCCCGGCGTGGCTCAGGGCCAGGGCTTTGGCGCTGTCCAGGCTGTCCGGGGCGGTGCCGGTGGTCACGTTCTTCCCCTGCACCTCCCATTGATAGGACAGGATCTCACCGCTGTCCGCGGAGAGCTCGTACTCGTACTGCCCGTCGGCGGTGGTAAACTCGATTTCGTAGGCCGTACCGTCCCGGTGGAGCCGGGCCTCGGTGAAGGAGGCAGAGGTGGCCTCCACCCCGGCGTGGGCCAGGGCGGTGATCTTCACATCCTCCAGCGTCACCTCAGCGGCAGCGGATGCCTCGGCTGCGTCCTCCGGCGTTTCCTCGGTGGCAGCGCTGTCAGATTCCGCCGGAGCCGCAGATTCCATGGTGACATCCTCCAGCGTCACATCGGAGCCGGAGGTCTCCGCCCCGGCAGCGCTGGCGGAAGCATCCCCCTCTGTGGCTGTGCCGACGCTGCCCTCGGTGCCGCAGCCGGTCAGCAGGAACAGCAGGAGCAGAAGCAACGCCCCACAGTTTTTCCGTTTCATAATAAAAGTCCTTCCTTTCGTTGTGACAGCCCCCTCCGGATGAAAAAAAGCGCAAATCCAACACTGAAAAGTGCCTGGATTTACGCAGCTTCCTGCAACGCAGCGGGGGAACCGTATGTATGCTGATACGGGCTTAGTGTAACAGAAAAGAGGCCGGCTGTCAACTGGTAACCTGTGCCGCGATAAAAGCAGCCCTTCGGACGTGTCCGAAGGGCTGCTGCTTATGGATTCGAGAAACGCCGGTGAGTCGTCCGCTTACCGCTGAATGCGGCCGGAGCCGTCGCCGCCGGCCAGCTTCTCCACCTCGGAGACGGAAACCATATTGTAGTCGCCCTCGATGGTGTGCTTCAGCGCGGAGGCCGCCACGGCGAACTCCACCGCGGCCTGGGTGTCCTTACCATTCAGCAGGGCATAAATCAGGCCGCCGCCAAAGCTGTCGCCGCCGCCCACGCGGTCAACGATGCGCAGCTCATACTTCTTGCTGAAGCAATACTCGCCGGAGGCCACATCGTAGAGCATGGCGCTCCAGCCGTTGTCGGAGGCGCTGTGGGACTCCCGCAGGGTGATGGCCACCTTCTCGAAGCCGAACTTGTCCGCCAGCTGCTTGGCCACGGACTTGTAGCCCTCATGGTTCAGGGTGCCGCCGTAGATGTCGGTGGCCTCGGCCTCGATGCCGAACACGTCCTTGGCGTCCTCCTCGTTGGAGATGC
>JAJQET010000051.1 GCA_021201515.1 Clostridiales bacterium
CACAGCGTCACGTCCCCCGGACCGGCCAGCACCGGCACGCCGCTGTCCCGCTGGAGACGCAGCGCCACCCGCTCCCGCTCCGGCAGGTTCAGGGCCAGGGCCCGCACCCGGCCGGACAGCCGTTCCAGGGTATCCCAGACCTCTTTTGTGGTGCGGCTGGACAATACGCCCACCGATGCCTCGCCCCAGGGGATGCCTCTCCGGGTCAGTTCGGCCAGGGCCAGCTCCGCCGCCACGCTCTGCCACAGGCTGCGGGTAGATATCAGGGGCGGCTCCGGCAGAATCGCCCCTGTCTCCGGCAGGTTCAGGGCATAGCGCACCCCGGCCCGCCGCAGCACCGCCCCCACCCTGCGGCCGTTCCAGCGGCGGGGCAGCTCCACCCGCAGGAGGGGCAGGCCGCAGACGGATTCCTCATAGTAGCGGGGCCGACGGTGGGCGGGGTTCATGACATAATAGGCATACAAGGCGCACTCCTCCTGTTGCGTGGACGAACTTTTTATGCTAAACTGACGGTGCGAACCATCCACGACTTCTTCCACAGGAGAATTCTATTATGCTGCACATCAACAATATCACCCTCCCCGTCGGCTATGATGAGGACGATTTGCGCTACAGGGTGTCCCGGCTGCTGCACATTTCCCCGGCGGAGATTCAGGCGCTGCATCCGGTGAAGCAGTCCATCGACGCCCGGAAAAAGAGCGACCTCCATCTGGTGGCCTCCGTCAACGTGGCGGTGGGGGATGAGGCAGGCGTGCTGCGCCGCTGCAAGAGCAGACAGGTGACGCTGCTGCCGGAGACCCGGTACGCATTCCCCAAGGTGACCCGCACCGGCGGCAGGCCGGTGGTGGTGGGGATGGGGCCTGCCGGGCTGTTCGCCGCCCTGTATCTGGCCCGGGCGGGGGTGCCCTCCCTGGTGCTGGAGCGGGGGCAGCCGGTGGAGCGGCGGGCGCAGGCCGTATCCGCCTTCTGGCGCACCGGTGTGCTGAACCCGGACAGCAATGTGCAGTTCGGGGAGGGGGGCGAAGGCACCTTCTCCGACGGCAAGCTGACCACCGGCACCCACGACAGCCGCATCATCACGGTGCTGGACACCCTGGTGGCCGCAGGCGCCCCGGAGGATGTGCGCCATTCCTTCCGCCCCCATGTGGGGACGGACATCCTCCGACAGGTGGTGCAGCGCATCAGGGCGGAACTGCTGGCCCTGGGCTGCGAGATATGCTTTGAAACCGCCCTCACCGGCCTGGAGATTCAGGGCGGTTCCCTGACCGGCATCACCGTCTCAGGGCCAGAGGGAAGTGCCCGCCTCCCGGCGGACACCCTGATTCTGGCCCCCGGCCACTCCGCCCGGGATACCTTCGCCATGCTGCTGGAGGCGGGGGTGGCCATGGAGCGGAAGCCCTTCGCCATCGGCGTCCGCATCGAGCATCTGCAGGAGGCCATCTCTCAGGCCCAGTACGGGGACGCCTGGACAAAGCTGCCCCCCAGCGACTATCGCCTCAGCTGCCACCTGCCGGGGGGCCGCAGCGCCTTCTCCTTCTGCGTCTGCCCCGGCGGTCAGGTGGTGGCCTCCGCCAGCGAGGCGGGCTGTCTGGTCACCAACGGCATGAGCTACCGGGCCAGGGACGGCAAAAACATCAACGGCGGCCTGCTGGTGGGGGTCACGCCGGAGGATTTTGGCCCCGGCGACGTGCTGGCAGGGGTGCGCTTCCAGCGCCGGTGGGAGCGGGCCGCCTTTCTGGCGGGAGGCGGCGGTTACCGCGCCCCCGCCCAGCTGGTGGGGGACTTTCTGGCCGCCCGCCCCAGCGCCGGCCCCGGCGCTGTTCAGCCCACCTACCGGCCCGGCGTCACCTGGACGGCGCTGGACGCAACCCTCCCCGGCTATGTCGTCAGCGCCCTGCGGGAGGCCCTGCCGGTGCTGGACCGGAAGGTACGCGGCTTCGCCGCCCCGGAGGCGGTGCTCACCGGCGTGGAGACCCGCTCCTCCTCTCCGGTGAAGGTCCTGCGGGACGAAGGCTGTCAGGCCAACATCCGGGGCATCTATCCCTGCGGCGAGGGCTGCGGCTACGCGGGGGGCATTATGTCCGCCGCCGTGGACGGTGTCCGGGTGGCGGAGCGGGTGGCGGCGCAGTAAAGCAAAAATACTTCACACATTTGCCGAAAAAAATAGCCTCCCTTCGGAACAGATTTCGTTCCGGAGGGAGGTAAACTGTTATCAAACCGCCTCCGCTTACGCGCTGGCCTCCAGCTCGGCCACGGCCTGCTGCACCAGTTTGGTCAGGGTCTCCGGGCTTTTCCCGGCGGGGTCAATGGGTGCGCCGTAGAGCACCTGCACCCGGTACCGGTGGCCGGTCTTGAAGTTGAACAGATTGGGCAGCTTGTGATTCCTGGGGAAGATCTCAAAGCCCCCCTTGATGCAGACGGGGACGATGGGGACGCCGGTCTGCACCGCCAGCATGGCAGGGCCCTTCTTGAAGGCGGCCATTCGGCCGTCTCTGCTGCGGGTGCCCTCCGGGAAGGCCAGGACGCCCCACTTCTCTTTCAGGCGGGCGGCTAGGGCGTGCATGCTGTCCCCCACGGCGCCGGTTCTGTCGATGGGCACCATGCCGCCCACACGGCAGAGCAGTTGGTTCAGCCAGGTGTGTTGGAACAGCTCCTGCTTCGCCATGCAGCACAGCTTGCTCAGCCGCTCCTTGCGGAAGGTCAGGGTCAGGTAGAGGTAGTCAAAGTTGGAGACGTGGTTGGCGCAGATGATGTAGCC
>JAJQET010000121.1 GCA_021201515.1 Clostridiales bacterium
ACATTATTTTTGAACTGCGGGATTCGGATCTCAGAGTTAGTTAGCCTTAACATTCAAAGTATTCAGGACGATACAATGCGCGTGCTGGGCAAAGGCAACAAGGTTCGGATGCTCTATTTAAATGAAGCCTGCAAACTGGCGATTCAGGACTGGCTGATCGTCCGCAGCGGTATGACGCTGATCGACCAGGACGCCCTTTTCGTGACCTCCCACAAAACGAGAATTACCCGGGCAGGGGTACACAAAATGGTGAAAAAACGGCTGTTAGAGGCGGGATTGGACGCCAGCCTGTACTCCTCCCACAAACTGCGTCATACGGCGGCCACCCTGATGCTGCAAAACGGCGTGGATGTGCGCACGTTACAAGAGGTTTTGGGCCACGACTATTTAAATACGACCCAGATTTATACCCATATCGACAACGACGATCTGCGCATTGCGGCCCGGGCCAATCCGCTGGCCTCGGTACACAGGAAGCCGACGGAGGGGAACGGTGATTTATGAGAAAACTGGCCTGGTTTAGCGCCTTTTTTGCGGCTGCCACCCTTTTGGCGGTCTATTTGCTGCCGTCCCGGTGGTGGATGGTTACGGCGGCTTTGGCGCTTGTTCCCATGTTCGCCTCCCTGCACTGGTCCGGAAAGCTGCGGACGCGGATACTCCTGGCCTCTGTGGGGCTGGTTCTGGGTTTCGTCTGGTGCCACTGCTATCAGACCGTTTTCGTCCGGCCTGCGGAGGCCGCCTTCGGAGAGGGCGTTGCCTTCTCCGGCATTGTGCAGGATGTGCCCACGGAAACGGAATACGGGATTTCCGTGACCCTTTCCGTGGATTCCGCGGAGGGAGCGAATTTTCTGGCAAAGGTTTATCTGGACGCGGAGTATCAGGGCCTTTCCCCCGGCGACCGTGTGACCGCCACCGGAACCATCAAAACCGCGGACGTTGTCCGCAATGAACAGGTGTATTACAATGCCGCAAAGGGCATTCGCGCAATCATTTCCAGTGTAAAGGAGATAGCCATTACATATAAGACCAGCACACCGCTGCACCTCCTCCCTGCTGTTTGGGCATCTGCGATTCAGGAAAAAATCCAGTCCCTCTTTTCCGGGGATGTTCTTGGGCTGCTGGAAGCCCTGCTGACCGGCGACCAGGACCTGCTCTCCGACAGCCTGTACACCGCCCTGCGGCGGGCCGGTGTCGCCCATATCGTCTCTGTGTCCGGGCTCCACGTCATGCTGTTTGCGCAGATTTTGCTGAAGGTTCCCGGCAGCCAGCGGGTGAAGCGGCTTCTGGTCCTCCCGGTTCTGGTACTCTTTGCCCTCCTGACCGGCTGCAAGCCTGCCATCGTCCGTGCAGTTCTGATGGAGGCGCTGCTTCTGCTGGCCCCTGTTTTCGGCCGGGAAAACGACGCTCCCACTTCCCTGTCCTTTGCCCTTTTGATTCTGCTGCTGCAAAACCCGTATGCCGTCGCCGGAGTGGGACTGCAGCTGTCCTTCCTGTCCGTGCTGGGTATCGAACTGGCGCAGCCCAGAATACATCAGGCCCTGGAAAGCCGTTTGGAGCCGATTCGGCACAAAAAGAAGCTGTTCCGGTTGTGCTATGGCGCGATAGACCTGTTTAGCACCAGCTGCGGCGCGCTTTTGCTCTCGACGCCTTTATGTGCCTGTTACTTTGGCAGCGTATCCCTGGTGGGGGTGCTCACCAATCTGCTGGTGCTGCCGGTGCTGGGGGCGCTGTTTGGCATGTCCCTCCTGTGCGTGCTGTGCAGCTTTTTCTGGTGGCCCGCTGCGGAACTCTTTGCGATTCCCTGTAAGTATATTTCACTTTACATTGTTAGCGTCAGCCGCACTATGAGCAGCTTCAACTTTGCGGCACTTTCCACCGATGTGACAGCCTATGCGCTCTGGCTTGTGTTCCTCTATATCCTGATTCTGCTTGCGGTCTGCTGGAAGCCCATGAGAAACTATCCCGCACTCCCCTGCTCCGTTGGCGTGCTTTCCCTAATCTGTGCCATTGCGGTTCATATCCAGACCACGCTGAACGCGCCGGTCACAATTGCGGCCCTGGATGTGGGGCAGGGCCAGTGCATCGTCGCCTTCTCCGAAGGGGAGGCAATCGCCATTGATTGCGGCGGAAATGAGGACAATCCCGGCGACACCCTGGCGGATTACCTGCAGGGTCTGAACCGCAGCAGCCTGGATGCGCTGATTCTGACCCACTATGACAGCGACCACACCAACGGCGTGGAGGAGCTGCTCTCCCGCATCACAATCGAAACCCTCTACCTGCCAGAATCGGACGAAGCAAAGCAGCAGTCCATCTGTTCGCTTGCGGAGGCATATCAATGCGAAGTTGTATTCCTGACGGAGGACCGGTCGGAATCCTTCGGCTGCGGCACCATGACCCTGTTCGCGCCTGTGGAACAGGAGGACGCCGACAGCAATAATGCGGGCCTCTCCCTACTCCTCTCCTATGACACGCTGGATTTCCTCATCACAGGAGATATGGACATTGCCACAGAGACCGCTCTCCTGGAGCGGGAGCAGCTGTCCGATGTGGAATACCTGATGGTGGGGCATCACGGCTCAAAGTACGCCACCGGGGAGGCCCTGCTGTCCGCACTGACGCCTGAGGTCGCCATCATCTCCGTGGGCTACAACACCTACGGCCATCCCACTGAGGAAACCCTGGCCCGGCTTGCAGCCTGGAACTGCACCGTTTATCGCAGCGATGAGGAAGGAACCGTTTTAGTGTGT
>JAJQET010000036.1 GCA_021201515.1 Clostridiales bacterium
ATCATGGACTTCATCGCCTACGGCGGGGCAGCGCTGGGCATTATTATGGCCGCCACCCAGTACCGGGCGGGACACGTCAGCCTGGCCGGGTGCCTGCTCATCATTCTGCTGGGGGCGGACTTCTTCCTCCCCATGCGCCAGCTGGGTTCCTACTTCCATGTGGCCATGAACGGCATGGCGGCCAGCGACAAGATTTTTCACCTGCTGGACCTGCCGGAGGAGGCGCAGAAAACCACCGCCTGCCCGGCGGAGGGCTCCATTGTCTGCCGGGGGCTGCGCTTCTCCTACGAGCCGGAGCGGGAGGTCCTCCACGGCATTGACCTGGAATTTCCTCAGGGGCAGTTCCTGTCCATCGTCGGGGAGTCTGGCTGCGGCAAATCCACCGTGGCCTCCATCCTGATGGGCCGGAACCGGGGGTACCAGGGCAGCGTCACCGTCGGCGGTGTAGAGCTGCGGGAGCTCAGCGAAGCCAGCCTGATGGAGCATATCACATACATCAGCCATCAGAGCTATCTCTTCAAGGGCACCGTGCGGGACAATCTGCTGATGGGCCGCCCCGATGCAGGAGACGAACCCCTCTGGGCCGTGCTGGAGCAGGTGAAGCTGGCTGAGTTCCTCCGGGGCGAAAACGGCCTGGACACCCGCCTGACGGAGCAGGGCGGCAACCTGTCCGGCGGCCAGCGCCAGCGGCTGGCCCTGGCCCGGGCGCTGCTCCACGACAGCCCGGTCTATCTCTTTGACGAGGCCACCTCCAACATCGACGTGGAGAGCGAAAACGACATCATGGCCCAAATCCACGCCCTGGCAAAACACAAGACGGTGATTCTGATCTCCCACCGGCTGGCCAATGTGACCAACTCCGACTGCATCTATGTCATGGAAAGCGGCGCAGTCGTAGAACAGGGCACCCACGAGGCCCTGTTACAGCAGGCGGGCCGGTACGCCGCCCTGTGGCAGACCCAGCAGAGCCTGGAAAACTATGGAAAGGACGGTGCGGTACAATGAAAAAAAGAAGCGGATTTACCGTGATGCTGCGGCTGGTGGGGCTGGTGAAGCCCCTGACAGGCTTTATGGTGCTGGCCATCTGCATGGGGCTGATGGGCCACCTGTGCGCCACTTCTATTACCGTCCTCGGCGGCTATGCCGTGCTGGAGCTGCTGGGGCTGGACACCCCCTTCTCCCTCGTGGGCATCTTTGCCTGTGTGCTGCTCTTTGCCCTCCTGCGGGCGGTGCTGCGGTATGGGGAGCAGGCCTGCAACCACTTCATCGCCTTCAAGCTGCTGGCCCTGATTCGGGATAAGGTATTCCGCGCCCTGCGGAAGCTCTGCCCTGCCAAGCTGGAGGGGCGGGACAAGGGGGATTTGATCTCTGTCATCACCTCGGACATCGAGCTGCTGGAGGTATTCTACGCCCATACCATCTCCCCTGCGGCCATTGCGCTGCTGTTTACCGTCATCCTCTGCCTGTTCATCGGCTCCTTCCACTGGGCGCTGGGTTTGCTGGCCCTGGCGGCGTATCTGACGGTGGGGGTTCTCATGCCGCTGGCGGTTTCCCGGCTCAGCGGAGACGCGGGGATGCGCTTCCGCACCGGCGCCGGAGAACTGTCCGGCTTCGTGCTGGACAGTATGCGGGGCCTGTCTGAGACCATCCAGTACGCCCAGGGGGCCAAGCGTCTGGCGGAGATGAACCGCCGCACCGACGACCTTTCTCAAACCGAGGAGCAGATGAAGCAGAACACAGGGCTGAACAGCGCCGTGACCAACACCGTCATCCTCCTCTTTGACCTGGCCATGCTGCTGGCGGCGGCCGCCCTTTACCGACAGGGGCAGGTGGACTTCGCCGGGGCGCTGATACCCGTCATTGCGCTGTTCTCCTCCTTTGGCCCCGTAGTGGCCCTAGCTGGGCTTGGCAGTACGCTGCAAAACACCTTTGCGGCGGGCAACCGGGTTCTGGATATTCTGGAGGAAACGCCGGTGACAGAGGAGGTCTCCGGTCAGCCGGAGGTGGCCTTCCACGGCGCGGCGGCGGAGGATGTGACATTCTCCTACGGGCAGGAGGTCATTTTGCGGAACGTCTCCGCCCGCTTCCCGGAGCGTCAGATCATCGGCATCACGGGCCGCAGCGGCAGCGGGAAGTCCACCCTGCTGAAGCTGCTGATGCGGTTCTGGAGCGTGGACAAGGGAACGATCTCCGTCTCCGGCACAGCGGTAGACGCCATCAACACGGCGAATCTGCGGGATATGGAGAGCTTTGTCACCCAGGAGACCCACCTCTTCCACGACAGCATCCGGAGCAACCTCCGCATTGCAAAGCTGGACGCCACGGACGCAGAAATCGAGGCGGCCTGCAAGAAAGCCTCCGTCCATGACTTCATCATGACCCTCCCCCAGGGCTATGACACCCCGGTGGGCGAGCTGGGGGACACCCTCTCCGGCGGTGAGCGGCAGCGGCTGGGGCTGGCCCGTGCCTTCCTCCACGACGCCCCCTTTGTGCTGCTGGACGAGCCCACCAGCAATCTGGACAGTTTGAATGAGGCGGTGATTCTCCGCTCCCTCCGGGAGGAGCAGGCGGACAAGACGGTGGTGCTGGTGTCCCACCGAAAATCCACCATGCGGATTGCCGACACGGTCTACTCGGTGGAGCATGGGAGGATGAGCTGATGAAGAACAGTACAGAAACCAAACGGGAGCGGGAGAAGCAAATGGTCTCCCAGATGATTGCCCTCTACTGCAAAAAGAACCATCATAC
>JAJQET010000070.1 GCA_021201515.1 Clostridiales bacterium
CATTACGGTGGTGATTGCGGCGGTGTTCCTGCTGCTGCACCGGCCCATCCTGCTGCTGTTCTTCGGCTCCATCGAGGCGGACGTGCTGGAGGACGCCATCACCTACCTGCTGATCACGGCCCTGTCCTTCCCCTTCCTGGCGGTGTACAGCTGCTGCGCCGCCCTGTTCCGCTCCATGGGGAACTCCAAAATCACCTTTCAGGTGTCGGCGCTGATGAACGTCATCAACATCGCAGGCAACGCTGTCGGCGTCTATGTACTCCACGCCGGGGTGGCGGGGGTGGCGGTGCCCACCCTGATTTCCCGGGCCGTGGTGGCGGTGGTGCTGTACCGGATGCTAAACAATCAGTCACTGACCATCCACCTGCTCCGGGAACCCTATCACTTTGAAAAGGATGTGGTGGGAAAAATCCTGTACATCGGCATCCCCAGCGGCATTGAAAACGGCCTGTTCCAGCTGGGCCGGGTGCTGGTGGTCAGTATTATCTCCGGCTTCGGCACGGTGCAGATTGCGGCCAACGGGGTGGCCAATAGTCTGGACGCCATGGGCTGCATCGCCGGCCAGGCCATGAGCCTGGTGATGATCACCGTCATCGGCCGCTGCGTGGGGGCCGGGGACGAGGCCCAGGTGCGGTATTACACCAAACTGCTGCTGGGCATCACCTATGCCATCACCGCCGTTCAGAACATTACGATTCTCCTGCTGCTCACACCCATTCTGTCCCTCTATGGCCTGGGGGCGGAGACTACGGAGCTGGCCCGGACGCTGGTGCTGATTCACGACGGCGTAGCCATGCTCCTGTGGCCGGCGTCCTTCGTGCTGCCCAATATGCTGCGGGCCTGCAACGATGTGCATTTTACCATGGGGATTTCCGTGTTCTCCATGGGTCTGTTCCGGGTGGCATTCAGCTACATCTTGGGGGTCCATATGGGGATGGGCGCCATCGGCGTTTGGATTGCCATGGTGATGGACTGGGTGTTCCGGGTCATTTGCTTTGTGGGCCGATACCTGGCCGGAAGCTGGCGGAAGAAGGCTGGGCTGACGGTGTGACGGGGCTGTGCGCCCCTTGTGGACTGTGAAAAAGGGGGATGTGGTGTTCGGGATTGCCAGAGCGCTGGATATTCCTGTTTCCAAGCTGTTTGAGTTCCGGTGAGGGAGCAGCAGGAAAATTGTGAGACAAGCGCATCAACCCGCCCCGCAGCTGCCGCGGGGCGGGTTTGTTCTGTCACGGGCAGATTCCTCACCTGTCCCACTTCTGGATGAGGGCACGAATCTGGTCGGTGAACTTCGCCAAATCCTTGTTGGTGCCGCCCTTGTTTCTGCCGATGACCTCCAGCAGCTGCCGCCCGGCCTCCTCCAGCCGCCGATAGGCGGGGGAGCCCTCCTGCCACTTGGGCTCCGACTTTTTGGGCGGGGCCATGCCCTTTTCCGTCACCACGCCGGTGGCCAGGTCAAAGACCTCCCGCCACTCCGGGGCGTGGGCCCGGTAGCCCATCCGGTTTAGCTCCGATGCGAAGCCCTCGCAGACCGCCCCGTCCCCATGCACCACAAAGACCTGGGTGGGGCGGGGCCGGTCAAACTGGCAAACCCATCGGATGAGGGCGTCGTGGTCGGCGTGGGAGGACATCCCATCCAGCTGGACAATGGAGGCCCGCACCGCCACGTCCTCCCCGAACAGCCGGACGTGCTCCTTCCCCTCCAGCAGGGACCGGCCAAGGGTGCCCTGGGCCTGATAGCCCACGAACACGATGGCGCACTCCGGCCGCCAGAGGTTGTGCTTCAGATGGTGCCGAATCCGGCCCGCGTCGCACATCCCGGAGGCGGAGATGATCACTTTGGGGGTCATGTCGCTGTTCAACGCCCTGGACTCCTCACTGGTCTGGGTCAGCCGCAGGTTGTCCACCTGGAACAGGGAGAGGCCATCCGCCACCAGCGCCAGAGCGTCCTCATCCAGGTAGCCGGTCAGGTCGCCGGAGAAAATCTGGGTGGCCTGGGTAGCCAAGGGGCTGTCCACCACCACCTCAAAGTCGGGCAGGGCAGTGACCAGCCCGGCCAGCTTGATCTCCCGGAGGAAATAGAGCAGCTCCTGGGTGCGGCCTACCGCGAAGGAGGGAATGATGACGTTGCCCCCCTGGGCGAAGGTGGTATTCAGCATCTCCGCCAGAGCGGCGGTGTAGCCGGTGTGGGCGCCGTGGTTCCGGTCACCATAGGTGGACTCCATGATGACATAGTCTGCGCCGGAAATGGGCTGAGGGTCCCGGATGATGGGCTGATTTGTGTTGCCGATGTCGCCGGAAAAGACCAGCTTCCGGCTGACCTCCCCTTCCCGGAGCCACAGCTCCACATAGGCGCTGCCCAGGAGGTGCCCCGCGTCGGTCATGCGGATCCGGACGCCCTCCCCCAGAGAGACCGTCTGGCCGTAGTCCACCGGCACCAGCAGCTTCAGCGCCGCCTCCGCGTCGGCAACGGTGTAGAGGGGCTCCACCGGCTCCTTCCCCGCCCGGCGGCCCTTCTGGTTGGCCCAGCTGGCGTCGCTCTCCTGGATGTGGGCGGAATCCAGCAGCATGATGGCCAGCAGCTTACAGGTCAGTGCGGTGGCGTAGATGGGGCCCCGGAAGCCCTCCTTCACCAGCAGGGGCAGGCGGCCGGAGTGGTCGATGTGGGCATGGGTCACCAGGACGGCGTCAATTCGGCTGGCGGAGAAGGGGAGCGCCTGATCGTTCACCTCGTCCTTGCCCTGCTGCAG
>JAJQET010000265.1 GCA_021201515.1 Clostridiales bacterium
CTACGGCACCGAGCGGGCCTGCACCATCGTGCAGGTGGCCTCCGGCCGGTTCGGTGTCAACTCTCAGTACCTGATGAGCGGCAACGAAATTCAAATCAAGATGGCCCAGGGTGCGAAGCCCGGCGAGGGCGGCCACCTGCCCGGCAAGAAGGTGTACCCCTGGGTGGCGAAAACGAGATTCTCCACCCCCGGCGTGTCCCTGATCTCCCCGCCGCCCCACCATGACATTTACTCCATCGAGGATTTGGCCCAGCTGATTTACGACCTGAAAAACGCCAACCGGGGGGCCCGCATCAACGTGAAGCTGGTGTCCGAAGCCGGCGTGGGCACCATCGCAGCCGGCGTGGCCAAGGGCGGCGCCCAGGTCATCCTGATTTCCGGCTACGACGGCGGCTCCGGCGCGGCGCCGAAAAGCTCCATCCACAACGCCGGCCTCCCCTGGGAGCTGGGCGTGGCGGAGACCCACCAGACGCTGATTCAGAACGGTCTGCGGTCCCGGGTGGTCATTGAGGCGGACTCCAAGCTGATGACGGGCCGGGATGTGGCCATCGCCTGCCTGCTGGGTGCGGAGGAGTTCGGCTTCGCCACCGGCCCCCTGGTGGCCATGGGCTGCGTTATGATGCGGGTGTGCAACCTGGATACCTGCCCCATGGGCATTGCCACACAGAACCCCACCCTCCGCAAGCGCTTCCAGGGCAAGCCGGAATATGTGGAGAACTATATGCTCTTCATCGCCCGTCAGCTCCGGGAAATCATGGCGAAGCTGGGCTTCCGCACCGTGGAGGAGATGGTCGGCCGCAGCGACAAGCTGGAGGCCCGTCAAAACCGCATCACCCAGCGGGCGGACACGGTGGACCTGAGCGCCATCCTGAATAACCCCTATATCGACAGCGAGGAGCGCCACTTCGACCCCGCCAGGGTCTTTGACTTTGAGCTGGAAAAGACGGTGGACGAATCCGTGTTCCTGAAGAAGATGGGCCGGGCGCTGAAGAGCGGCAAGCCCGCCTCCATGGAGCTGAAAATCAGCTCCACCGACCGCACCCTGGGCACCATCTTCGGCAGCGAGATCACCCGCCTCCATGGCAGCAGTCTGCCGGAGGACACCTACCGCATCAAGTGCTACGGCGGCGGCGGCCAGTCCTTCGGGGCCTTCATCCCCAAGGGGCTGACCATGGAGCTGGAGGGCGACTCCAACGACTATCTGGGCAAGGGCCTCTCCGGGGGCAAGATCGTGGTCTATCCCCCCAAGGGCTCCCAGTTCAAGGCGGACGAGAACATCATCGTCGGCAACGTGGCCCTCTATGGCGCCACGGCAGGCAAGGCCTTCGTGGCCGGCGTGGCCGGCGAGCGGTTCTGCGTCCGGAACTCCGGCGCTTACGCCGTGGTGGAAGGCGTGGGCGACCACGGCTGCGAGTACATGACCGGCGGCCGGGTGGTGGTCCTGGGCGGCACCGGCAAGAATTTTGCGGCCGGTATGTCCGGCGGCATCGCCTATGTGCTGGACATGAAGCGAGACCTGTACCTCCGGGTGAACAAGAGCATGGTCAACATCGACCTGGTGGAACAGAAGCATGACATTCAGGAGCTGCGCACCATGATTCAGGAGCACGTGGCCGCCACCGGCTCGGAGAAGGGCAAGGCGATTCTGGCGGACTTTGAGCATTATCTGCCCTACTTCAAGAAAATCATGCCGGTGGACTACAACCGGATGCTGAAAGCCATCGCCCGGGCAGAGGAAAAGGGCCTGACCCATGAGCAGGCGGAAATTGATGCGTTCTACAGCATCGCAGCGAACTGAGCAGGAGGGAACAGACAATGGGTAAACCGACCGGATTTTTAGACTATGAGCGCAAGGAGAACCCCGCCATCCAGCCCCTTGCCAGGATTCAGAACTTCAACGAATTTCACCCCATGCTGGACAGCGAGGAGCGGAAGGAGCAGGCGGCCCGGTGCATGAACTGCGGCGTCCCCTTCTGCCAGAGCTGCATCCAGCTTTCCGGGATGTACTCCGGCTGTCCGCTCCACAACCTGATCCCGGAGTGGAACGACATGATTTACAAGGGTAACTGGGAACACGCCCTGACCCGCCTGTGCAAGACGGCCTCCTTCCCGGAGTTCACCGGGCGGGTGTGTCCGGGGCTGTGCATGGCGGCCTGCACCTGCGGGGCCAACGGCGACCCGGTCACCGTGAAGGAGAATGAGCTGGCCCTCATCGAGTACGGTTGGGAGAACGGGCTGATTCAGCCCCGCATCCCCGCCGTGCGGACGGGGAAGCGTATCGCCGTGGTGGGCTCCGGCCCCTCCGGCCTGGCGGTGGCGGACCTGCTGAACCGTCGGGGCCACTCCGTCACCGTCTACGAGCGGTTCGACCGCATCGGCGGCCTGATGATGTACGGCATCCCCAACATGAAGCTGGAGAAGTCCATCGTGGATCGCCGGGTGAACCTGATGCAGGAGGAGGGCGTCACCTTCGTCACCAACGCCGATGTGGGCAACACCGTCCCCGCCGGGGAGCTGATGGAGCAGTATGACGCGGTGGTGCTGTGCTGCGGCGCCTCCAACCCCAGAGATTTGCAGGGGCCGGGCCGGGATGCCGAGGGCATCTACTTCGCCGTGGACTTCCTCCGCCGCAACACCAAGAGCCTGCTGGACTCCGGCCTCACCGACGGCAAAAACATCTCCGCCAAAGATAAGGACGTCATCGTGGTGGGCGGCGGCGACACCGGCAACGACTGCATCGGCACC
>JAJQET010000314.1 GCA_021201515.1 Clostridiales bacterium
CATTCACCACGCCGGGCTGAATCTCTGGCAGCACCACCTTGGTAAACGCCTGCCAGGGGGTGGCCCCCAAGTCCAGGGCCGCCTCCTCAATGTTGGGGTCGCACTGCCGCAGCTTGGGCATGACCGACAGGATGACATAGGGGATGTCAAAGGTAATGTGGGCCAGCAGCAGGGTGCCGAAGCCCATTTTCAGCTCTGTGCCGGTCACGCTGCCAAGCGTACTGTTGAATACGCCGATGGCAAAGACGAACAGCAGCATCAAGCTGACGCCGGTAATGATGTCCGCATTGGTCATAGGGATGTTGTTCACGGCCATGCAAACAGAGCGGGGACGCTTCTTCATATTGAAGAAGCCGATGGCCGCCATCGTCCCCAGCACCGTGGAAACAATCATGGCCAGGACGGAGACCTCCAGCGTCGTAATCAGGGCGCTTAGAATCCGGCTGTCCTCAAATAAATCCCGGTACCACTCCAGGGAGAAGCCCGTCCAAACCGTCCGGCTTTTCGAGGAGTTAAAGGAGAATACGATCAGCACCACAATGGGCGCGTACAGGAATACCGCCGTCAGTAGCAGGGCCAGACGGGAAACTACACCATTCTTTTTCAATAGATTGCCGTCTCCTCTCCCTCACCGAAGTGGTTCATGATTGCCATCATCACCAGGACGATCACCATCATCACCAGGCTGATGGCGGAGCCCAGGTAGGGGTTGTAGGCGCTGCCATAGAACTGGGTCTGAATCAGGTCGCCCAGCAGCAGCGTCATGCCGCCGCCCAGCAGGGAGGAGATGGCAAAGGTGGATACGGACGGGATAAACACCATGGTGATGCCGGACAGCACACCGGGCAGGCTCAGCGGGAAGATGACCCGGCCAAAGACCTGGACGCCGCTGGCCCCCAAATCCTCCGCAGCCTCCACCACGCTGGGGTCGATTTTTTCAATGACGGTGGTGATAGGCATGATCATGAAGGGCAGATAGTTGTATACCATGCCCAGCACCACGGCGCCGGGGGTGTTGATCATATGAAAGTATTCAATTTCAGTGCCAAAGATGCTGTTGATCAGGTTGAAGAAGCCGATATTTTGCAGAAAGGTGTTGATGATGCCGGTGTTCTCCAGGAGGCTCATCCAGGCGTAGGTGCGCAGCAGGAAGTTCATCCACATGGGCAGCATGATTAGCACCATGGCAATCCGCCGGACGTTGGGGCTTTCCCGGGAAATCCAGTAGGCCACCGGGTACCCGATTAGCAGGCAGATCAGGGTGGCGATCAGCGCCAGCCGGAAGGAGGTCAGAAACACAGACCAATACTGGGCCATGGTGGTGAAGTTTTCCACGGAAAAGCCGCCGTCACGGGTGGTGAAGGCATAGCCCACCACCAAAAGCAGGGGAACAATGACGAAAATCGCCATCCAGACCACATAAGGTATGGCGAGGAGCTTCTTTTTCATCTGCCCCACCTCAATTCTTGTGCATGACCTGGATGTTCTCCGGCTCCACAGACAGGCCAAGGCGGGTGCCCACCTCGTAGGCGTGGGTGTTCTGCACCTTCCAGGCGTATCCGTCCGCCGCCCGTATCATCATCTCGTAGTAGATGCCCTTAAAGACGATGTTCTCCACCGTTCCGGCGATTTGACCATCCTCCGGCCCGGAAATGAGCAGATCCTCCGGGCGCACCACCACGTCCACCCGTTCCCGGCGGGCGAAGCCATGGTCCACGCAGTCAAAGGTGCGGCCGCTGAAGGTGACCTTATAATCCTCCTCCATGATGGCGTCCACAATATTGCTCTCCCCGATAAAGTTCGCCACAAAGGCGTTCTTGGGCTCGTTATAAATATCCAATGGGGTACCGATTTGCTGAATCCTGCCTTCGTTCATAACAACGATGGTGTCACTCATGGTCAGGGCCTCTTCCTGGTCATGGGTCACATAGATGAAGGTGATGCCCACCTGCTGCTGAATCTTTTTCAGCTCGGTCTGCATCTCCTTACGCAGCTTTAAATCCAGGGCGCCCAACGGCTCGTCCAGCAGAAGCACCTTGGGCCGGTTGACAATGGCCCTGGCGATGGCCACCCGCTGCTGCTGTCCGCCGGACAGGGAGGTGGTACTTCGCTTTTCAAAGCCGGAAAGGTTCACCATGGACAGCGCCTCCTTCACCCGCTGGCGGACCTCCGCCTCAGGGGTCTTGGAGATGCGCAGGCCAAAGGCCACGTTCTCATAGATGTTCATATGCGTAAAAAGCGCATATTTCTGAAACACCGTATTGATCTGCCTTTTATAGGGCGGCAGGTCGTTGATCCGGTTGCCGTCAAACAAGACTTCGCCGCTGGTGGGCGTCTGGAAGCCGCCGATGATGCGCAGCGTCGTGGTTTTCCCGCAGCCGGAGGGACCCAACAGGGTCAAAAATTCCGCATCGTTGATATACAAATTGATACGATCAAGCACGAGGTCTTCGTCAAAAATCATGGAAACCTCGTTCAGCCGAATCAGTTCCTTGGACATTTATCCTCCCCCTCAATGTGAGTCATTATTCACTCGCACCTCTCTCAAAGGCGCAAGACTACGTTGATTATACCGTTTTGGCACCCAAAACACAATGTTCCGGTAAAAATTTTTGTTGTGACAGTTGACGATTTTCCATCATCGATTTCTTTTGAACTTTGTTAGACTTGGCAGATAATGCTCCACAATGGCAGAAAAAGCGTTCCCTTTCCGCGTCGAAGGGGGACGCTTTTTC
>JAJQET010000049.1 GCA_021201515.1 Clostridiales bacterium
GGGATGGAATTACTGCACCGTCACAGAGGTGATGTGGGGGTTCACGCCCTCATACCAGTACAGGAAGCCCTCCATGTCGATGACGTCGCCCACCTGCAGGTTGGTGACGGCGGCATAGACGTCGGTGGTATTGTCGCAGAGGTAGGACTCCACCGTGAAGGTGTAGGTCTCGCCGTTCAGGGAGACGTTGAAGTACAGGTCGTCGCCGTCGGAGCCAGAGCCGTCCCAGCTGTACAGGAAGGCCGCGCCGTCGCCGGAGTCCTCCACGGTCATGCCGGTGAAGGAGACGTACTCGTTCTGATGGTCGATCAGCTCATCGGTGCCCAGCAGGTCGGTGACGTCCAGAGGCTCAGCGATGTAGCTGCCCTCCTCGAACTCGAAGGTGGCGTCAATGATCTCCACCTCGCCGGACCACTCGGACTTGTAGCCGGTGACCTTGATCTTGGTGCCAACGGTCAGCTTCTCGTAGTCCTCTTCGGAGCAGGTCATGTTGTACAGGAAGTAGGCGCCGTCGTAGTCCTGAGTGTAGACGGTGGCCTGGTCATCCCACCAGGACTGCTTGGCCTGGACGTAGGTCTCGATGACCACTTCCGTGTCCACGTCCGCCGCGATGTACTCGTCATAGGTCATGACGCCCTCGGACTTGGTGTCCTCTGCCGCGGCTTCGGAGGCGGAGCTTTCGGCCTCTGTCTGGCTCTCGGAGCCGGCGTCGCTCTCGGCCTGGGCATCGGCTTCGCTTTCCTCAGCGGCGGAGGCGTCCGCCGCGCTGGAGGAGGCCGCCCCGTCGCTGGAGGAGCCAGAGTCCGAGCTGGAGCCGCAGCCGGCCAGAGCAAACACCATGGAAAGGGCCAACAGCATTGCTACAAATTTTTTCATCATGCACACTTCTTTCTCTCCGTCTATTCACGGAGTACTGGGTGTTGGTTATTGAGCATACTTAGTTTACTCAATTCTGCCGGACAAGTCAATACCTTTTCTCACTTTTTCCGCTTTCTGGCATCCCATATCACATAAATCAGGATGAACACCCAGACCACCGCAAGGCCCACCAGCAGCCCCACCGCCATGGGCGGCAGGGGGCCAAGCTCCTCCTTGCCGAAGGCGGACTCGCTCTCCATGTTCAGCCGGTAGAGGGAGGTGACGTCGCTGAACAGGTCCTCCATATACGCCTCGTCCACCGTTTCCTTCCGCCGGACGGACTTCACCACGTTCTCAATCAGCTGCCCCGCCGCGTCCCGGAGGGATGCGGAGCCGTTGAACACGGGGGTGACGAAGGTGTTGTCAACCTGCTCCAGCAGCAGCTGGGACGCAGCGATTTTCACCTCGTAATAGGTGGAGTTGTCCTCCCCGCTGCGGGAGAGGTAGTCCTGATATTCCTCGGAGCTCTGGGCCCTGGTGGTGACGGGGACGTAGCCCTCCGTCTCGGCGTAGGCGATCTGCACGTCATTGGTCAGCAGGTACTGGGCAAAGAGCCAGGATGCCAGCACCTCCTGCTCGTCCGACTTATTGAACACGCAGATGGACGGCCCCTGGGAAATCATCTGGGGATTTTCCGTGTCGAACTGGGGAATGGCCATCACCGCCGTCTCAAACTCCACCACCTTGTCCTCGCTGATGTCGGACAGGGGGGCGTCGCTGCCCATCCAAGTGGCCCCCGCCGTGGAGTCGATGGCGAAGATGCACTGGCCCGCGTTCAGGAAGTTGGCGGGATAGCCGGAAATCTTGAAGGTGGAGAAGGCCCCGGTGGACACATGGTCCGCAATGGTGTAGAGCAGCTCCTCCGTGGTGTCGTTGAAGAGCAGGATGCTGCCGTCGCTGTCGGAGTAGCCCGCCCCCAGCTGTTTCAGCATCTGAATCATCATATTGTCCGTGGACTTGTAGATGAAGGGAATCAGTACCTCCTGGCCGTTCACCAGATAGGTGCCGTCCTCCGCCTGGGCCGTGGCCGCCTCGGACACCTCCCAGATAAAGTCCCAGGTCAGGGTCTCCGGCAGGGTGTAGCCCAGGGCTTCCACATAGGTCTTGTTGATGTAGCAGGCCTCGGTGGAGCGCATATAGGGGATGGCGTAATGCTGGCCCTCGATGACGCACTCCTCCAGGAACTGGGGAATGATTTCCTCCACTGTCACAGAGTCATACAGCACCTCGCTGCCCCCCAGGCCGTACTTCTCATCGGCAAACAGGTCGTCCAGAGGCACCACCGTGTTCTCGCCTGTCACATAGGTGGCGATGTGGTCTGGGTAGGTGATGCAGACGTTGGGGGTGGTGTTGGTGGAGATGTTGGTGATGACATCGTTGTAGATGTCGCTGTAGTTGGTGTACAGCCGCAGCGTCACCGTGATGTTGGGATAAATCTCCTGAAAGTCCTCAATGGCCTGCTGATAGATGGCGGTCTGGGTCTTGTTGGTGTCGTTCTTCGCCCAGAAGGTGATCTCGTAGTCTCTGGAGGTGTCAAACTCCTCCGGCACCTCGAAGGCCTCCAGCCCCTTGGAGCCGTGGCACCCGCTGAGGGGCAGCAGCGCCGCCAGCAGGAGGGGCAGCAGGAGCCGCTTCCATGTTCCGTTCCGTTTCACCCTTTTGTTCCCCCTCTTGACACGCCGGCCATGATTTTCTCCCGGAAAATCAGGAAGAGCACCACCAGCGGCACCGAAATCACCACCACCGCCGCCATCATGGCGGGGATGTTCTCCCGGCCGAAGCCGTTCTCCCGAATCTCCTGAATCCC
>JAJQET010000196.1 GCA_021201515.1 Clostridiales bacterium
GGGGCGGGGGCCCTCCGGGCGGCCGACGGGGGAAGTTTGCAGCATGGGGAACGCTCCTTTCTCTGATTCTTTAAAATATCCTTTTTTCAGTCACATTAAGTTTTGTTTGTTTTATTCCAGTATAATACTCACTTTTCCCTTCTCCGCCAGCGCGGCCCGCACCGTCTCCGCCGCCTGCTGGAAGGAGACCGTCACCTGCTCCCCCTTCTCCAGATTTTTCAGGGTGACGGTATTGTTGGCGATCTCGTCCTCTCCCAGGAACACGGCGAAGGGAATGCTCAGCTTGGAGGCATAGGCAATCTTTTGTTTGAATTTCTTCTGCTCGGTGTAGAGCTGGGTGCGGATGCCCGCTCCGCGGAACCGGGTGGCGAGAGAAATGGCGGCGGACAAATCCTCCGTCATAGGGATGATGAGCGCGTCCGCCGGGGCGGTGTTCACCGCCGGGTTCAGCAGCCCCTGATCCTCCAGCACGAAGAACAAGCGGGTCAATCCGATGGAAATCCCAACGCCGGGGAGTTGTTTGTCCGTATAATATTCCGCCAGGTTATCATACCGGCCGCCGGAACAGACGCTGCCCACCTCCGGGTGGTCCAGCATGGTGGTCTCGTACACGGTGCTGGTGTAGTAGTCCAGCCCACGGGCGATGGTCAGGTCGATGGCGAAGTTTTCCTCCGGCACGCCGAAGGCGGTCAGATACTTCGCCACGGTGGACAGCTCCCGGTATCCCTGGTCAAAGAGGTCGCTGCGCCCCAGGTACCCCTCCAGGGCGGTCAGCACCTGGGTGTTGGTGCCCCTGATGCCGATGAACCGCAGAATCTCCTCCGCGGCGTCCTGGGGGACGGACAGGGTTTTCGTCAGAATGTCCCGGACGGCGTTGGGGCCGATTTTGTCCAGCTTGTCTACGGTGCGCATAATATCCTGGTTTTTTTCGGTCATGCCCAGCATGGCGTAAAATCCGTTTAAAATCTTCCGGTTATTGACCCGTATCTGGAAGCGGCGCAGCCCCAGCCGGGTGAAGGTCTGGTAGATGATGGCGGGGATCTCCGCCTCGTTGACGATGTCCAGCTTGCCGTCGCCGATGATGTCGATGTCCGCCTGATAGAACTCCCGGAACCGGCCCCGCTGGGGCCGCTCCCCCCGGTAGACCTTGCCGATCTGATAGCGGCGGAAGGGAAAGGTCAGCTGGCCATAGTGCATGGCCACATACTTCGCCAGGGGCACCGTCAGGTCGAACCGCATGGCGAAGCCGGCGTCCTTTCCGCCCCCCTCGTTGTAGTTGGAGACGGCGTAAATCTGCTTCTCCGTTTCGCCGCCGCCCTTGGCCAGCAGCACCTGGGCGTCCTCCACGATGGGGGTGTCCAGGGGGGTGAAGCCGTAGAGAGCGTAGGTCTCCCGCAGGACGGACATGATGCGCTCCATCTGCTGCTGCGGGGCGGGGAGAAGCTCCATAAACCCGGAGAGGGTGCGGGGTTTCTGTTTTGCCATGGTGTGATTCCTTCCTTTTTTCAAAATGGGAGTTTATTTTGGGGATGTCCAGTAGTAGAGTATGAAGCCTAAATCTTTGCCTTTTTGTAGGGGCGGCCCTTGGCCGCCCGGAGTTAGCAAGGTGGTTTCTTTGGACGGCCCACGGGCCGCCCTTACACACGCGGTCGAAAAATTGGCGCTTTTTAACTGTCTGAAACAGCAATTACCGGAAATTTCGTTGGCTTTTTGCGATAACTGAATAAAGTAAAAATTTTATCCTGCACGCTGCCGGTCTGGATTTCAGGAGGTATAAAAAACGCCCCCATCCCAAACCCTTGGGACGGGAGCGGAAACGCTGCCGTGGTGCCACCCAATTTCAGCGCGGCATAGAAACCGCGCCCTCTTTTCCTTCGCTTTGGCGGGAAAGGGGACCGCGCCGGTCTCCCGGCCTGCTCCGCAGGCGTCTTTCCCCCGCCCTGTGCCGCGGCGCCCTTCCAGCCCTGGGGCGCGTCTCTGTCCGGCGGTGCGGGATACTCATCCTGCTTCTTCGCAGCTCATATACATTGGTATTATATACCACCGCCTTCCGTTTGTCAATGGTGCGGAACGTTTTTTCAGAGTAGGGGAGAGGGTGTCTCCTTCCACTTCTGTAAAGCAGAATCCCTTGTCGAATTTAATTCACTGTGATATTTTTCCACAGGAGTTCCAAAAATGTGGAAAAAACGATACCGGAATGCGGTTCGCACTCCGGTATCGGGGTGAGTTATGCTACTTTTCCACTTTTTTTCCCACAGATGTGGACAGGGAGAGGGTCAGGCGTGTCCCGCCGCACCGCCGGAGGCGAACCAGTCCATCACCTCGCGGATGCCCAGCACCAGCACAACGACTGTCAGCAGGGCGAAGGCTACCCCCAGGGCTGCGCTGCGCTGCCAGCCGGGTTGGGGGGTGTTCGGTTCCTGGAAGTCCTCCTCCTCCACGTGGCCCACGCGGCCGTGGCGGATGATCCACGCCTGATTGAAGAACTGGGCGCTTAGTGCGCCGCAGGCGGGGAAGACCAGGATGCCGGTGATGCCCCGGATCAGCGTCATTCGCGCCATCCAGTACAGCACCAGCAGGAAGGCAATGAGCACATAGACCACGCCCATCATGGCCCAGATGCGTTTCCGGTGCATCCGTTACTCCTGGGGCTTGTCAGCCTGCTGGGCCTTCAGCAGGTCGCGGATCTCGGTCAGCAGCTTCTCCTCGGCGGGGGGCTCAG
>JAJQET010000272.1 GCA_021201515.1 Clostridiales bacterium
AAAGATTCGGCCGGCGCCACAGACTCCGATTGCGCAGAGGCATCCGAAGTCACAGACGATTCACACTTTTCCGACGCCCTACCCCCCCCCCCCGCAGCCAACCAGCGAGAACAGCATGGACACTGCAAGGAAAGACGCAATTAGCTTTACTTTCATGATGAATACTCCTTTTTATTTTTCGTTGTTGTTTATCGCCCTGTTCAAATACGCTTCCGGATAATAGCAGGAATCGCCACCTTTCCTTGCCTAAATTCTTTTAACAGCCGCAATAATCAACTCTGTAAGTATCATACTCCAAAACATCTCAAAAAGCAATAACAACCTTAAAACTTTTAAAGGGATTCTCGTACACAGGACACCACAAAGCCCCCGCCAGTCACCCGGCGGGGGCTTCATATGGACTCAATAGGCCAACACGCTTCCATCCTCCATCACGCCCACCCAGTTCAGGCGGCTCTTGATGGTGTATTTGGGCGCTTCATAGGCAGGCGCTTTGCCCTTGCCGGCCTCCCGGCGGAACCAGCGGCCATGGATGCCGGTTTCCACCTGGATGTTCGCCGGGGCGTCCCCGTCCATCCGGCCGGGGTACAGCTCCGCCGCGGCGGCCTCCAGGGCGGTCAGCTCCACGCTGCCCGCCCGCTGGTAAATGGCGATCAGCTCCTCACAGCTGTAGCCTCTGGCTGTTTCCGTTTCCATGGCGTCACCACCAGGGCAGGTCAAGAGGCACCCCGCCGTTCAGAATCGTCAGGACGATCAGAACGACCACGGCAAGGATAATCACCTTGGTCATCTTTTTGGCGATGCCCAGCACCAGAGAGACGATGCAGAGGCCCACCAGCAGGTTCATCAAATCAGTTGCGGTCATAACGATTTGGCTTCCTTTCTCAAAAGTGTGCATATCCCGGAGACGCGATCACGTCCGGATGACGTAGCCCACGCCCCGCACCGTCTCAATGAGGTGCAGGCCATAGACCTGGTCGATTTTATTGCGGAGGAAGCGGACGTAGACGTCCACCGTGTTGGTTTCCCCGGCGTAGTCATAGCCCCAAACGGTGGTCAGCAGGGTGCTGCGGGACAGGACGGTGCCCTTGTGCTCCATCAGGCAGCGGAGCAGGTCGAACTCCCGGCGGGTCAGCTCCACCTCCTGGCCGTTCACTGTGACCCGGCGGCGGGAGATTTGGAGGCTTACCGGCCCGGCAGTCAGCAGGTCGGTCTGCTCCCCGCTCCGCTCCGGCGGGAAGGGGTGCGCAGGGCGCAGCGGATGCGGGCCAACAGCTCCTCAATGGCGAAGGGCTTGGTGATGTAATCGTTAGCCCCGGCGTCCAGCCCCGCCACCTTGTCCGCCACATTGTCCCTGGCGGTCAGCAGGATGACGGGCACGTTCTGCCCGTCCCTCCGGAGGCGGCGCAGCACCTCAATGCCGGACATCTCCGGCAGCATGATGTCCAGCAGCAGCAGGTCCGGCCTCCGGGCCAGGGCCTCCTCCAGCCCCGCCCGGCCGTCCGGGGCCAGGGTGACGTCATAGCCTTCATAGCAAAGCTCCAGCTCCAGCATACGGGCCAGCTGGGCCTCATCCTCTACAATTAAAATCCGTTCCGCCATGGGTTTGCCTCTATTTCTCTCTCCGCGCAGGCCGCGCCCTGGGACGCAGCCCTTTTGGTTGCTTACAGCCGGGCCACGCCGCTCTGCCGGGCGGCCTCCGCCACGGCGGAGGCCACAGCGGGCCGCACCCGTTCGTCAAAGGCGTAGGGCAGGATGTACTCCGCGCTCAGCTCCTCCTCCGACACCAGGGAGGCCAGGGCGTTGGCGGCGGCGATTTTCATGGTATCGTTGATGTCGCTGGCCCGGACATCGAAGGCCCCCCGGAAGATGCCGGGGAAGGCCAGCACGTTGTTGATCTGGTTGGGGAAGTCGCTGCGGCCGGTGCCCACCACCGCCGCCCCGGCCTCTCTGGCCAGGTCGGGCATGATTTCCGGCGTGGGGTTGGCCATGGGGAAGAGAATGGCGTTCGGGGCCATGCGGCCCACCATCTCCGGCGTCACCATTCCCGGCGCGGACACGCCGATGAACACATCCGCCCCCTCCAGCACGTCGGCCAGGCTGCCGCTGCGCTTTGACCGGTTGGTGATGGCGGCAATCTCCGCCTTGGCATCGTTCAGGCCCTCCCGGCCCTCGTAAATTGCGCCCTTCCGGTCGCACATGATGACGTCGCTGAGGCCCCGGGCAATCAGCAGCTTGATGATGGCGATGCCCGCCGCCCCTGCGCCGCAGGTGACCACCCGAATGTCCTCCATCCGCTTGCCCACCACCTTCAGGGCGTTGGTCAATGCCGCCAGCACCACCACGGCGGTGCCGTGCTGGTCGTCGTGGAACACGGGGATGGAGCAGCGCTCCTTCAGCTTCCGCTCAATCTCAAAGCACCGGGGGGCGGAGATGTCCTCCAGGTTGATGCCGCCGAAGGAACCCTCCAGCAGGGCCACCGTGTCCACGATGGTGTCCACATCCTTGCTCTTGACGCACAGGGGGACGGCGTCCACCCCGCCGAAGGCTTTGAAGAGGACGCACTTGCCCTCCATCACCGGCATACCGGCCTCCGGGCCGATGTCGCCCAGGCCCAGCACAGCGCTGCCGTCCGTCACCACCGCCACGGTGTTCCAGCGGCCCGTCAGGTCATAGCTCTTGGCGGGGTCCTTCTGGATCTCCAGACAGGGC
>JAJQET010000102.1 GCA_021201515.1 Clostridiales bacterium
GGGGCACCGTCAGTTCCCCGTAGTGGAACAGGGAGGCCGCCAGGGCCGCGTCCGCGTCTGCCTCCCGGAACACCTCCGCAAAGTGCGCCAGCGAACCGCAGCCGCCGGAGGCAATCACCGGAATGCTGACCGCATCGGTGATGGCCTTCGTCATCTCCAGGTCAAAGCCCTGCTTCGTCCCGTCGGCGTCCATACTGGTCAGGAGAATCTCTCCCGCGCCCAGGGCTTCGCCCCGCTTCGCCCATGCCACGGCATCCAGGCCGGTGGGGGTGCGCCCACCGGCCACCACCACCTCATAGCCGCCCTCCGGGCGGTGGCGGGCGTCGATAGCCAGCACCACGCACTGGCTGCCAAAACGCTCCGCCGCCCTGGAAATCAGGGTGGGATCCTTCACCGCAGCAGAATTGACGCTGATTTTGTCCGCCCCGGCCCGGAGCAGCTCCTGGAAGTCCTCCAGCGTGCGGATACCGCCCCCCACCGTCACCGGCACAAAGACCTTCTGCACCGTCCGGCGCACCACGTCCGCCACGGTTTTCCTTGCCTCGTAGGTGGCGGTGATGTCCAGAAAGACGATCTCATCCGCGCCCTGGTCGGAGTAATAGGTGGCCAGTTCCACCGGGTCTCCGGCATCCCGGATGTTGACGAAGTTGACGCCCTTCACAACCCGACCGTCCCGGACGTCCAGGCAGGGAATAATTCGTTTTGCTAACATAGCTTTCTCCCCTCAGGGCCTGGCCTGGCTGCCGCCGTCCACGACAGCCTCCGCCAGGTTGATGGTGCCCGCATAGTAGGCCTTTCCGATGATGGCCCCATAAAGCCCCATGGCGGCCAGCGCCCGAATATCTTCATTATTGTGAACGCCGCCGGAGGCCACGATCTGACAAGTAGTTGCGCTTTGCAGCTCTTTCAGCGCCTGGAAGGAGGGGCCGGACAACATTCCGTCGGTGTCAATATCCGTGAAAATCAGAGTTTTCACCCCGAGAGCTTCCATCTGCCGGGCAAAGGCCAGATAATGCAGGCCGCTGCCCACCTCCCAGCCGGCGGTTTTCACCTCGCCGTTTTGGGCGTCCACCCCCACCGCAATGCGGGGGCCGTAGACCTTCACCGCCTCCGCCACAAACTCCGGGTGGGACACCGCTGCTGAGCCGATGACGAAGCGCCACACGCCCAGCGCGTCCAGCTCCCGCAGATCTGCCATGGTGCGGATGCCGCCGCCCAGCTCCACCAGCAGGCCGGTCTCCTGAATGACCCGGCGGACGATTTCACTGTTGACTCGCCGACCGCTGCGGGCACCGTCCAGGTCCACCATATGAATCACCCTGGCCCCTGCGGCGGCGTATTCCTGCGCCACCGCCACCGGGTCCTCCGCCACCTGATGGACGGTGGCAAAGTCCCCTTTGTGGAGGCGGACGACCTTTTGCTCCTTCAAATCAATGGCAGGTTCGATGATCATTTCGTCAGCCCTCCGAAGTTCTTCAGCATGGTGAGGCCGATGTCACCGGACTTCTCCGGGTGGAACTGCGTGCCAAACACCAGTCCGTTCTGCACCGCCGCCGTCACCGTGGTACCGTAGTCCGTGGTAGCGATGACGGTTTTCGGGTCCGTTGCCTTCCCCCAGAAGGAGTGGACGAAGTACACATAAATCTCCTCCGGCAGCCCGTCAAACAGCGGGGACGGATTGGGATAGCGGAGGCTGTTCCAGCCGATGTGGGGCAGCTTGTATTCCGTCTCAATCCGCTCCACGCTGCCGGGTACCAAACCCAGGCCCTCGCAGGGCCGCACCTCGGTTCCCCGCTGAAACAGCAGCTGCATCCCCAGACAGATGCCCAGCATGGGCTTTCGCTGGCTCTCCTGCCGGAGCACGTCCATCAATCCCCGCGCCCGCAGCTGCTCCGCCGCGTCCGGGAACGCCCCCACGCCGGGGAGGATGACGCCGTTCGCCAGCTCCAGCTCCCGCCGGTCCGCCGTCACCTTTGTGGCAAAGCCCAGGTATTGCATGGCGTTGTTCACGCTCATCAAATTTCCAACGTTGTAGTCAACCACAGCAATATAGCCCATGGTCAGCCCCTCCTTTCAGCCGGTCACGCATCCTCAAATCGGACATGGATGGCGTTGGCGTGGGCGGTCAGATGCTCCGCCTGGGCAAACGTCTCCACCTCCCCGTGAATGGGTTCCAGCGTTTCCCTGGAGAACTCCAACACGGACATGGTTTTCAGGAAGGAATCCACGCTGAGGGGGGAGAAGAACCGGGCCGTGCCGCTGGTGGGCAGCACATGGTCAGGCCCCGCCAGATAGTCTCCCAGGGGTTCCGGCGCCCAGCTGCCCAGGAACACCGCCCCCGCGTTTTTGATGAGGGGTAGCACCGCTCTGGGGTTCGCTGTGCAGATTTCCAGATGCTCCGGCGCCTCCAGGTTGGCCAACTCCGCCGCCCGCTCCATGGTGTCGCAGACGATGGCCGCCCCGAAGTCCCGGAAGGACGCTTCCATGATGTCCTTTCGGCTGAGACAGGCCATCTGGCGGACGATTTCCCGATCCACCGCCTCCGCCAGCTCCATGCTGGTGGTGATGAGGATGGCAGAGGCCATGCGGTCATGCTCCGCCTGGCTCATCAGGTCCGCCGCCACAAACTTGGGGTTCGCCGTCTCATCCGCCAGCACCAGCACCTCGGAGGGGCCTGCCACCATGTCGATATCCAGCGTGCCATAGGCCAGG
>JAJQET010000159.1 GCA_021201515.1 Clostridiales bacterium
GGCGGCGGTCAGGGTGGTCTTGCCGTGGTCAACGTGGCCGATGGTGCCGATGTTTACATGGGGCTTGGAACGGTCAAACTTCTGTTTAGCCATTGGGATTTCCTCCTTACGATTATGAATAGAGAGTCATAGTTTTTTGGCTATACGCCTATTGTATCCTATTGCGTCAAAAAATGCAATAGGATTTTCGTGATAGAATCCAGGATTTATACCTGATACGGTGCAGGCGGCGGCGCCGCCGCACCGTTTTGTGAACATCAGTCCCGCTTGGAACGGCCGGAAATGATGTCCGCCGCGATGGACTTGGGCACTTCCTCATAGTGGGAAGGCTCCATGGTGTACTGGCCGCGGCCCTGGGTACGGGAGCGCAGGTCGGTGGCATAGCCGAACATATTGCTCAGCGGCACGAAGGCGTCCACCTGGGTGGCGCCGTTCCGGGGCTCCATGCCCTGAATCATGCCGCGGCGGCTGTTCATGTCGCCGATGACGTCGCCGATATACTCGTCGGGGGCGGTGACGCAGACCTTCATGATGGGTTCCTGGAGGACGGGGTCCGCCTTGCGCATGGCCTCCTTGAAGGCCATGGAACCGGCAATCTTGAAGGCCATCTCAGAGGAGTCCACCTCGTGATAGGAGCCGTCGTACAGCGTGACCTTCACGTCCACCACCGGGTAGCCGGCCAGCACGCCGGCCTGGAGCGCGCCCTGGATACCGGCGTCCACCGCAGGGATAAACTCCTTGGGGATGGCGCCGCCCACCACGGCGTTGGTGAACTCGTAACCCTTGCCGGACTCGTTGGGCTCCACGATGATTTTGACGTGGCCATACTGGCCGCTGCCGCCGCTCTGACGCTTGTACTTGGTTTCCTGGTCCACCTTCTTGCGGATGGTCTCCTTATAGGCCACCTGGGGTGCGCCCACGTTGGCCTCAACCTTGAACTCACGGAGCAGACGGTCCACAATGATCTGCAGATGCAGCTCGCCCATGCCGGCGATGATGGTCTGACCGGTTTCCTCGTCGGTGTAGGTCTTAAAGGTGGGGTCCTCCTCCGCCAGCTTCATCAGGGCCACGGTCATCTTTTCCTGACCGGCCTTGGTCTTGGGCTCGATGGCGACGCGGATAACCGGCTCCGGGAACTCCATGGATTCCAGGATGACGGGGTGATTCTCATCGCACAGGGTATCGCCGGTGGTGGTGTTCTTCAGGCCCACGGCGGCGGCGATGTCGCCGGAGTAGACCGTTTCGATGTCCTCCCGGTGGTTGGCGTGCATCTGTAAAATGCGGCCAATGCGCTCCTTCTGGCCCTTGGTGGAGTTCAGAACGCTGGTGCCGGTGTCCAGTTTGCCGGAGTAGACCCGGATGAAGGACAGGCGGCCCACAAAGGGGTCGGTCATAATCTTGAAGGCCAGGGCGGAGAAGGGGGCCTCGTCGTCGGCGTGGCGGCAGTCCTCCTCCCCGGTCTCCGGGTTTACACCGTCGATGGCGGGGATGTCGGTGGGGGCGGGCATGAAGTCCACGATGGCGTCCAGCAGCTTCTGCACGCCCTTGTTCTTGTAAGAGGTGCCGCAGCAGACGGGAACCAGTGCGTTGCTGATGGTGCCCCGACGCAGGGCGGCGCGAACCATGTCGGAGGGCACGTCCTGCTCGTCCAGCACCAGCATCATGATTTCGTCGTCGATGTCGGCGCAGGCGTCCAGCATTTTGGTGCGGTACTCCTGGGCCAGCTCCAGCATATCCGCGGGGATGTCCTCCTCGCGCATATCCTTGCCCATCTCGTCGTAGTACACGTCGGCCTTCATCTCCACCAGGTCGATGATGCCCTTAAAGGCGTCCTCCGCGCCGATGGGCAACTGGATGGGTACGGCGTTGCACTTGAGCCTGTCGTCGATCATCCGCAGCACGTTGAAGAAATCCGCGCCCATGATGTCCATCTTGTTGACGTAAATCATGCGGGGGACATGGTAGTTGTCGGCCTGGCGCCACACGGTCTCCGACTGGGGCTCCACGCCGCCCTTGGCGCACATGACGGTGACGGAGCCGTCCAGTACGCGCAGAGAGCGCTCCACCTCCACGGTGAAGTCCACGTGGCCCGGGGTGTCGATGATGTTCAGGCGGGTCTGCGGGAACTGGTTTTTGGTGCCGCTCCAGTAGCAGGTGGTGGCGGCGGAGGTGATGGTGATGCCCCGCTCCTGCTCCTGGGCCATCCAGTCCATGGTGGCCGCGCCGTCGTGCACCTCACCGATTTTGTAGTTCACGCCGGTGTAGTACAGAATACGCTCGGTGGTGGTGGTTTTCCCCGCGTCGATGTGGGCCATGATGCCGATATTTCTGGTATTCTCCAAAGAAACTTTTCTTGGCATATTCTGCTTCCTCTCTTACCAGCGATAATGGGCAAAGGCCTTGTTGGACTCGGCCATCTTGTGCGTATCCTCGCGCTTTTTGACGGCGGAGCCGGTGTTGTTGGCGGCGTCCATCAGCTCGGCTGCCAGACGCTCCTTCATGGTTTTCTCGCTGCGCTTGCGGCTGTAGGTGGTCAGCCAGCGCAAACCGAGGGTCTGGCGGCGGGCCGGACGGACCTCTACGGGCACCTGGTAGGTGGCGCCGCCCACGCGGCGGGCCTTGACCTCCTGGGCCGGCTGGATGTTCGCCAGCGCATGGGTGTAGCCAGCGAGGGGGCTCTTGCGGGTCTTGTATTTGACAAGG
>JAJQET010000202.1 GCA_021201515.1 Clostridiales bacterium
CGATCCGCTCCGCCCCCAGGAACAGGGCCACCTGGCAGGAGGCCGTCACATAACCGATGGTCTTTTGCAGCATTTCCGGGTCAGGGTTGGCCAGGTTGATGAAGTAGGGGGCGTGGAGGGAGATTTGGATGCCTGCCTGGGCGGCGTTTCGGCCGATTTTCTCCGCTGTCTCCTTCCCCACATGGACGCCCTTGCCGCACTGGTACTCGTAGGCGTCCAGCCCGATGGCCTTTAGCCAGGCCGGGGCGTCCGCGCTGGATTTGGACACAGTTTTTGTAAACGTATCCGAGTTCCCGGCCACGCCAAACAGGGCCTGCTCACTCATATCCGATTCCCCCTCAGGGCGCACAGCCCCCGAAAGGGGGCCTCGACGCCGTAGCGCAGGACACGGAAGGCGCTGTCCAGGGCGATAGGGCGAATCAGGATGGCCCGGATACCCGCGTTGTGCCCGCCCCAGACGTCGGTGAAAATCTGGTCGCCCAGGATGACGGCCTGCTCCGGCGTCACGCCGGTCAGGGCGAAGGCCCGGTCAAAGCTCCGGCGGCGTGGCTTCCCCGCGTGGCTGAGATAGGGCACCCCCCAGCTCTCGCAGAAACGTTTGCTCCTGGCGGGGCGGCGGCCGTTGGACAGGACGAAGACCTCCAGCCCCGCCCCTCTCGCCTCCTCCAGCCAACGGCGGAGGGCTTCGTCCGGCTCCGGCTGGTGGTAGCGGGCCACGGTATTGTCCAGGTCTGCCAACAGCAGCCGGACGCCGCCCCGGTACAGGGCTGCAAAGTCCAGGTCGTAAATGCTGTTTTCCACCCGGTCGGGAATCAAATTCAGGGACACGCCCTTCACCTCATTGTCATATCTCCGTGCTGCGCGCACATAGAATAGTATATCAATTCTTTGGGCCAAACTCAAGGGGGAAACGTACATGGACAGCAAATTTCGCCTGATCTTCTCCGTCCCGCCCGCCGAGGCGGAGCAGCTGCGGCAGCGGGAGGGGATTCTGGCCCCGCCCGCCTATCGTCTGGGGCCGGGACCTTCCCTCCAGCGCATTCAGGCCGTCCCCGACCTCCGGGGCGGGATTCTGACCGTCACCGACAACGGCGCTGCCCTGACGGGGAACCCCCAATACCTCTGCCGTCAGGTGCAGCGGGAGGCCGCCGCCCGCGGGGTCATGGGGGTCTGGCTGGATTTGCAGCGCCGCCCTTTGCAGGAGGCCAGCCGCTGCCTGGCCGCTCTGGACGGGGCGATCACCGGGAAGGGGCTGGAGCTGTGGGTGCCGGAGTGGTGCGGGGAGGCCACGCCCCACGGCAATGTGCTGATTTCCTCCGCCCTGTCCGGCGGGTCGTTGAAGGCGCGGCTCAGTGACGCCGTCGCTGCCTACGGCCTGCCCCGGGTGACGCTGGCTGTGGAGCCAATGGCGGAGGACTTCACCCTCCCCGCCGCCGACGGACAGGGCCGACCCCTGACCGGGGAGGAGCTGCAAGCCCTGCTCGGCACCCGGCGGCCCAACGTGTTCTATTCCGGCGAGCTCTGCGCCCACTACTTCACCTTTTTGCAGCAGGGGATGCCCCACTTCATCCTGTTCGACAACGCAGGCAGCGTCCGGGAGAAGCTGAATCTGGCCCGGCAGCTGGGCCTGCGCTTTGCCGTCCTCCCCTGGGAGTACGCCCCCTGACAGAAAACACCCCCTGAGCGCAGGCTCAGGGGGTGTTGCGAGCTTTGGTTGAACTCAATAATATCTCTTACGATTCTTCCGGGCAGCCTCAGACTTTTTACGACGCTTTACGCTGGGGCTTTCATAATGCTCACGCTTACGAACCTCTGCAAGCACACCGGATTTCGCACAGCTGCGCTTGAAACGCTTCAAAGCGTTGTCCAAAGACTCACCGTCTCTCACTCGGACCTCTGACATTCTATTTTCCCTCCCTCCGAATATGCCCAGGGAGTAATAAAGCAAGGGCACAGCAGGCCACTGGATACGGCCTCGTTATAAGCCATTATATGCCTTCCGTAACCCTTTGTCAAGCTGTAATTGTCTATTTTTTCAGAAATATACCTATAAGTTTCCCTGAAAATTTGACAGGATTGGGAAATTTACCCACTCACCCCTGCAGCAGGGAGTCCACCGTCCGGTATTGCAGCGCCTCCGCCAGGTGGAGCATTCCGATGCGCTCCTCCCCGGCCAGGTCGGCAATGGTGCGGGCCACCCGCAGCAGCCGGTCATAGCTCCGGGCGGTCAGGTGATAGGTCTCAAAGGCTCCCCGCACCAGCTCCAGGCTCTCCTGGTCCAGCTGGCAGTACTGCCGCAGCTCTGTGGTGGTCATGTCGGCGTTGCAGGTCAGGCCGGTGCCCTGGAATCGGGCCTGCTGGACGGCCCTGGCCCGGTTCACCCGCTGGCGGATGTCGGCGGAGGACTCCGACGGCCGGGTCTGGGCCAGGTCCTCAAAGGGCAGGTCGTGGACGTATACCTTTAAATCAATGCGGTCCAGCAGCGGGCCGGACAGCCGCTTCAAATACCGCTGCCGCTCCACGGGGGCGCAGGTGCAGCGGCGGGTGGGATGGCCGTACTAGCCGCATTTGCAGGGGTTCATGGCGCACACCAGCATGAAGCGGCTGGGAAAGCTCATGGTGCCGGACACTCTGGAAATCTGCACCTTCCCGTCCTCCAACGGCTGACGCAGCACCTCCAGCGCCGCCTGGGAGAACTCCGG
>JAJQET010000083.1 GCA_021201515.1 Clostridiales bacterium
GGCAGCAATGCGCAGGTAGGCAGCGTAGGCTTCGGCAAGACGGTGAATGAGCAGGATAAGGACAAGACCATGAAGGCCCTCCAGGGCTTCCTGCGGCCGGAGTTTCTCAACCGGGTGGATGAAATCATTCACTTCAACCGCCTCAGCGAGGAGAACTTCCGCTCCATCGCCGGCATTATGCTGGGCGAACTGCGGGACGCCCTGGCGGAGAAGCGCATCACCTTCACCTGGGACGACAGCCTGCTGGACTATCTGACGGAAAAATCCTACTCCCTGACCTACGGGGCCAGAAATCTGCGCCGGTTGATTCAGAAGGAGCTGGAGGACGCGGTGGCCAGCGTACTGATTGAGCAGTATATGACCGCCATCACCCGGATGCACGCCAGCGCCGGAGAGAATGGCATTGTGCTGCAATCTCAGTGACGGGCCGTAAAAGTTGGAAAGAGAAGTGAGAAACGTGAATGTTTGTGAACGCTTTTTGCGTTATGTGTCCTTTGCCACCCAGTCGGACGGGGACAGTCAGACCGTCCCCAGTACCGCAAAGCAGTTGCTTCTGGCCGCAGCGCTGCGGCAGGAGCTGGCGGAACTGGGGCTGGAGGACGTGAAGCTGGACACCTATGGCCGGGTATACGGCCACCTCCCCGCCACCCCCGGCTATGAGGATTTGCCCGGTCTGGGCCTCATCGCCCATATGGATACGGCGGCGGAGGAGAGCGGCGCCAACGTGAAACCCCGCATTGTGGACTACCAGGGGGGCGACATCGTCCTGAACGAGGAGCTGGGCATTGTCCTGTCCCCCAGGGAGTTTCCCAGCCTGAACCGGTATGTGGGGAACCACCTCATCGTCACCGATGGCACCACCCTGCTGGGGGCGGACGACAAGGCTGGTGTGGCGGAGATCGTCAGCGCCCTGGCCTGTCTGGTGGAGCATCCCGACCTGGCCCACCGGGCGGTCTATGTGGCCTTTACCCCGGACGAGGAGATCGGCCGGGGCCCGGAGCATTTCGACTTTGACTATTTCCAGGCGCCCTATGCCTATACCGTGGACGGCGGTGAGCTGGGGGGGCTGGAGTATGAGAACTTCAACGCTGCCTCCGCGAAAATCGCCATCCGTGGCCGCAGCATCCACCCCGGCGCGGCCAAGAACAAGATGGTGAACGCCGTCCTCCTGGCCTCAGAGCTGATTCAGATGCTCCCCCAGGCGGAGACCCCGGCCCACACCGAGGGCTATGAGGGCTTCTACCATGTGGTCGGCATCAAGGGGGATACCAGCTCCGCCACAGTGGGTATCATCATCCGGGACCACGACCGGGCCAGCTTTGAGGCCCGGAAAGCCTTCCTGGAGCAGGTGGTGTCCTTCCTGAACGCCAAGTACGGCGAGGAGCGGTTCACCCTGACGCTGCGGGATTCCTATTACAACATGAAATCCTGCATCGAGCCCCACATGGAGCTGATCGAGCAGGCCAAGCGGGCCTTCCTGGACGCTGGGGTGCAGCCCTGTACCGTCCCCATTCGGGGCGGCACCGACGGCGCACAGCTGAGCTATCAGGGTCTCCCCTGCCCCAACCTGTCCGTGGGCGGCGTGAACTATCACGGCCTGTACGAGTATATTCCGGTGGAGGCCATGGAGGCCATGGTGCGGGTGCTGGTGAACCTGGTGCGGGCGGATGGCTGATAACAGCGTACTGGTGGGAATGTCCGGGGGCGTGGACAGCTCCGTGGCCGCCGCCCTGCTGCTGGAGCAGGGGTACGGCGTTACAGGCTGCACCATGCACCTCTTCGGCAACGACGCCTTGGGCTTAGGACAGGAATCGACCTGTTGCAGCCTCAGCGATGTGGAGGACGCCCGCCGGGTGTGCTGGAAGCTGGGGATCGCCCACTATGTGCTGAATTTTAAGGAGCAGTTCCGCCGGGAGGTCATGACCGATTTTGCGGCCAGCTACCTCCGGGGGGAAACCCCCAACCCCTGTATCCGCTGCAACGGCGAGCTGAAATTTGGCGCCATGCTCCACCGGGCGGCGGAGCTGGGGCTGGACTATGTTGCCACGGGCCACTATGCCAGGATTGAACAGTCCGGGGGCCGTTATCTGCTGAAAAAGGCGGCGGACAGCCAAAAAGACCAGACCTATTTTCTCTACAACCTGACCCAGACCCAGCTGGCCCACACCCTGATGCCCCTGGGCGCACTGACCAAGGCTGAGGTGCGGCTTTTGGCGGAGCGGTACGGCTTCCTGAACGCGAAAAAGGGGGACAGCCAGGACATCTGCTTCGTGCCGGACGGGGACTATGGCGCTTTTATTGAACGATTTGCCGGTCAGGCCTGCCCGCCGGGGGACTTTATCGACCGGGAGGGCAACGTCCTAGGCAGGCACAGGGGTCACATCCGCTACACCCTGGGCCAGCGGAAAGGGCTGGAAATCGCCCTGGGCCAGCGGGCCTATGTGACGGCCAAGGACCCGGCCCGGAACACCGTCACCCTGGGGCGCAACGAGGAGCTGTTTTCCGACGGCCTGGAGGCCAGGGAGTTGAACCTGATCGCCTGTGACCGGCTGGACGCCCCCATCCGCTGCACGGCAAAGATTCGCCACAGCCGACAGGAGGCCCCGGCTATCGCCGTCCAGACCGGGGCCAGCACCCTGGAGGTGCGGTTTGACCCGCCCCAGCGGGCGGTCACGCCGGGGCAGGCGG